>JAUXHM010000136.1 GCA_030621535.1 Candidatus Methanophagales archaeon
AATGCCGTTGAGGAAGCTACCAGGATAGCGAAGCGAAATGCGGAAAATGCAGGTCATTCAGATTTTGCGGGTGTCATCGTCTTCGACTGCGCGGTCCGGCAAATCATGCTGGGTGATAGATTTTCTGAGGCTGTGGACCGCTTTAAGAAGGTCCTACCGGGCGTTCCTATCTTAGGTTGGGAGACCTATGGCGAAATTCGACTGGAGCCCGGACAGTTCAGCGGCTGTCATAATGCCAGTTCGGTAATTCTGCTCCTCCCGAACGGTGATAAAAAGAAAGGTAGATAAAAATAACGGCAATGAAAATAAAGAAGAATGACCTGATAAGCACATACGCCCAGAGTGTCGGTATAGAAGCAGCTAAAGAACTGATAACGAAAAAGATACATGCCGCGGCCTTAACGGATAAAGAGCGCTACACGGAGGAAGAGATAGCCCGGATATGCAGTGAATTGGCAAAGGAAGGTGGTTTAATCAGAATAATTACACAAACTTTTTTAGTTCAGTTAGAGCGCAAGAGGTCAGAAGAGCAGACCCTGCTGCTTGACAATATAGAAACACAAATCTGGTATTTGACGGATATAGAAACTTATGGTGCAGTAAACAAAGCCCGAGCAGATTTTTTGGGGCGGCCAAAGGCGAATTTAGAGGGTATGAATATACGTGACATAATTAGAACTAAAGACGCCGATGTTTATATTGCTGGTAACAGCGAAGTATTTGAAAAGAAAAAACAGACTCGCACTGAGCAATGGGCAAGAAATGGCAAAGGAGAAACGCGCTTACTATTCATTACAAGGACGCCGAAATTAGACGATAAGGGCGATGTTGAATATGTAATATGTGCAGCAGAAGACATCACGGAGCGGAAGCGGGCGGAAGATCGCATCACACACTTAAACAGCGTTCTAAAAGCCATCCGAACGGTTAACCAGTTGATTGTGATGGAAAAAGACTGTGACACTCTGTTACAGAAAGTATGCGATACTCTGACAGAAGCACGGGGCTACGATGCGGCATGGCTTGGAGTCCTGAGCGAAGGTGACGCTTTTGCCACAGTCAAGGGTTCTGGCTTCAGTGAAGATGTCGCTCGTTTCTGTGAACACGTGATGGAAGGCGATCATCCACCCTGCATAAAAAACGCGATTGCACAGAAAGACAGTTTTGTAATCCTGGACAAATATCGAGAGTGTGGAGATTGCTCCTTCAAAGACGCTTGTGTCGGCAAAGAAGCTGCGATTATTCGTGTCGAGCACGCAAACCATTTTTATGGGCTGCTTGCTATATTACGTGCACCTGATGTCGCAGTGGACGATGAGGAGAAGGGACTCCTGGAGGAGGTGGCTGGTGACATATCGTTTGCTCTCCACGACATGGCGATGGAAGAGGTACGTAAGAGTGCAGAAGAAGCACTGCGAGAGGCGGAAGAACAGTTCAGAACTATTGTTGAGACCGCTCCCAGTTTCCTTATGATTACTGATGCCGAGCGTAATAACACATACGTCAGCCCCAACTGTGAAGAGTTTACAGGTTACACAGAAGAAGAATTAGGTGGCGGGAGATGGTGGGTGCATGAGGATGATACGCCGAGGGCGAAGGAACTCTTTGAGCGTACCTTCCTTGATGGAGTGGGCGGTAAGGATTTCGAATACAAAGCGGTAAAAAAGAACGGTGAATTGTGGTATGCGTCAAGCTCTTGGGAGCCACTTAAAGATGGGGCTGGGAAGTTTAAGGGTATTGTCTTTCAGACGATTGACGTTACCGAGCGGAAACGTGCGGAGGAGAAGCTGCGAGAGAGCGAGGAGAGGTATCGTTTGTTAGCCGAATCGGCTCAAGATTTTATCTTCCTCATTGATAGCGATATGCGCATACAATACACCAATTCATTTGCCGCTGAACAGTTAGGTTACCGTCCGGAAGAGCTAATAGGGAAATATCTGGATGTGGTGTTCCCTCCAGATTTGTCTAATAGCTTCGAACACAGTTTACAAACGGTTTTTGAATCGGGCGAACCTTTACACGCCGAAGGCAGGTTTATTCCTGATAAAGAGCTATGGTTAGACACACAACTAATCCCTCTCAAAAAAGAGAGTGGTGAAACAGAGTCTATTCTGGGTATTTCGCGCGACATCACCGAGCGCAAGCGTGTGGAGGAGAAAATAGAAGCATCGCTGAAGGAGAAAGAGGCGTTATTGCAAGAGATACATCATCGTGTAAAGAACAATCTTCAGGTTGTGTCGAGTCTGCTCAGTATGCAAGCACGAGCAGCAAAAGATGAAGATACCGTTGACATACTCACAGAATCCAGAAATAGGATAGATGCGATGGCACTTATCCATACGCAATTATACGAAAGCGGAAACTTATCCGCGATAAAGATGAAGGGTTTTGTGGATAAAATGGTACGACAGATGTTTCAGAGTTATCCAGTTCGCGATATGAAACTTACCCCGATCGTTAATGTCGCGGATTATCCACTTCCTGTATCTATTGCCGTACCAGTCGGATTGATTTTTAATGAACTGATCTCAAACACGTTTAAACATGCTTTTGTTAATAGAAAAGAAGGTAAGATTGAGGTTAGTCTCGGTGCATCAGGAAAAAGTATTAGCATGACAGTCCGCGATGACGGCGTTGGATTACCGGAAGGATTCGATATTAATACTACTACTACTCTTGGTCTGCATTTAGTAAAGATTCTGGCTGAAGACCAGTTACGGGGAAAGTTGGAGGTTGTCAGTGATGAGGGAGCGAGTTTTAAGATTGTGTTTGAGATAGAGACGCTAGAAGGTAATTGATACGGGAAACTGTTTTGTGTAGTTACGAGAAAGAAAGGTTTTGTATAAACAAGATATAAGAGATAGAAATTCATATATTTAAGGCAAAAGTTTGGGATAGTAGGCATTTCGAACTCGAGAAGGGTATTTGAGACCTCGGAGAAGAATGTATTTGTACGGATAATTAGACCGAGGGTTGTAGAATCTGCTGAAGTTTTGTTGCTGTTCTCCGGAAAAAGACAGTTAGGGAACTTACAAATATTATTTTACCCGAACTGTATCATTTTTCAATGATTTTTAGGACGCAGATTTACACGGATTTACACGGATTTGAAGTAGTGCATTGATTTTCAAATTCTGATTCAACCCGTAGAGGCTAAATAATCAGGACAGTAGCGTATGTGTAAATTGGTGAAATCTGTGTCTATGATTTTAATCAATATGGGTAAACTAGTTACTGAGAGTTCCTTGAAATGAGTGATATTTAAATGGTAACTGATAGTATTACCACGACAGAATTTAAGAGATAATATGCTATAAATGCGAGGAGATTGACAGAGCGGAGGCAACGATAAAAACCAGTTCTGTTGCTATAATAAAGCTGACAAAGAAAAAAGCGAGTTCCGGGTTATGAATTCCATGA
>JAUXHM010000017.1 GCA_030621535.1 Candidatus Methanophagales archaeon
GGATAGTCATAATCGAGATGTTCTATTGTTATCTCCTTCGCTTCTGCAGCAGCCAAATCGGTTATCTCTTTTACCTTGTTCTTGTTCGTGGTGATAAAGACAATTTCCATCGCTGTTACTTACCTCCCCTCTCCTACATCATTTGGGATTTATCGCCGTGCCGTGATGCTTTCCCTGAACGGCATTCAAAATATCACGCGGGTTACTGCCATCAATAACGATGGTCTTTATCCCGCTTCGTTCTATTATCTTCGCTGCAACGGGGTCAATAACAATTCTCGACCCTGCTTTTAGTTCCTCTTTCGCGGTAAGCGCAACGAGTTCCTTTGCCGTGAGTTTGTCGTATTTCTTTGCTTCGGGATACCTGCGTGGGTCTGAATCGTAGACACCATCTACCGACGTCACATCTATGAACAGGTCTGCATTGACATACTCGGCGAGGATTGCCGCTACGGCATCGGTTGTATATCCCGGACTTACGCCACCCATCACGGATATTCTCGCTTCTTCTACTGCTCCTGCTCCTGCGACTTCATTATAAGCTGGGAACGGTTCGGGATGCACATTGCGCAAAGCGGAAATGAGCAATTTCGCATTTACTCTTGTCAGAGCAATGCCGATATAATCGCAGATTGTTTCGTTCGCACCCAACTCACGCGCTATTTTTATGCGTTCACGCGCTATTTTACCGCCACCGGTAACGATATAGAGACCATACGACTTCGCAATCTCTTCTAAGACCTCCGCAATTTGTTTTATGCGCGTGGCATCTTCAAAGAAACTCCCGCTTAATGAAATGACTACTTTCATGTTTAACCTGCCTCACCCTGCATAAAATTTAATTGTTCTTTAAATCCTTATTATTTTTATATAAAAAGTATTTGTTTAGCTAACCCCTCAGATTACACAGATTTCCACGTGATTAGACGCGAGCTGTCAGGTATTAGTAGTCCTTGAAACCTGACACCTAAAACCTATTTAGAACACATGCACCGCGGACGCTTTAAACGTGATATACACTTTCCCTCCTGTTTTCAAATTCATGTCATCAAATGACTGCTTGGTTATCGCAACCACAAAAGGAACGTCAATGCCAACGTCAACTGCGATTTTGAGGATAGTCCCTGCATCTACTATACTCGCTATTTTTCCCTTAAACGAGTTTCTTGCGCTCGACACAATTTTCTCCGTCGAAACTAATATGTCCTCAGGTCTGATAGATACGTGGACATTTCCAGACTTAAGCGTAGTAGATGCGAGGTTTATGCCATCAACGTTGATCAGAGCAAAACCAGCCCTAATAGAGGACTCCCCCTGGAACAGGTTACCAACACCAAGGAACTCAGCAGCGAATTCAGATTCGGGTTTCCTGAACACCTCGTTCGGCGTACCTACCTGCACAATCTCGCCTTTGTCCATTACCGCCATCCGGCTGCCGAGCAAAAAAGCCTCCTCGAAACTGTGCGTTACGTGAATAATAGTAGTATTCGTGATTGAATGGACATTCTTCAACTCTTGACGCAGTCGTTCCGCTGTTTGTGTGTCCAGCGCACTTAGCGGCTCATCAAGCAACAGGACTTTCGGCTCCATAATCAGTGCGCGGGCTATCGCAATTCTTTGCTGTTCGCCACCGCTTAGCGTGCCGGGGTAACGATGCAAGAGATGAGAAACATCCATCAAGTTTGCAAGTTCGTCCACCCTGCGTTTGATTTCCCTTTTCGATACTTTTCGCGACTTCAGCCCAAAACCTATGTTTTCCTCTACCGTCAAAAACGGGAACAGGGTGTAATCCTGATAAACCATACCTATGTTTCGCTCCCTTGGTGGAATATCCGTGATGTCCTGCTCGTCAAGGAATATTCTGCCACTATCCGCGCGGTAAATGCCTGCTATCGTCTCAAGTAGGATGGTTTTCCCGGCACCCGTGGGACCCAGCACCATAAAATACTCGCCATCGTTTATTTCAAGGCTCACGTCTCGTAAGAAGAACTCGCCCAAATCCTTCGATAGATTTTCTATTCTTATCATTTTTCGATTTAGAACACTCGCGTAAAACCGCCATATCTTTCAAACACGAACAGAGATATAAGTGATATGGTAATCAGGATAGTTGCCGCCGCAATGGCTAAATCCAGCTCGCCACAGGACATGTTCAGGAACAGCGAGATAGGCAACGTCTCTGTTTTCATTCTCGTTGCCCCCGCAACCATCAGTGCGGCACCAAACTCGCCTATTCCTTTCGACCATGTTATAATGGAGCCCGCTAAGAGTCCATTCTTTGACATTGGCAGTGTTACACGCCAGAACGCCTGCGCCTCGGTGCAGCCAAGTGTTTCCGCTACGTGCTCGTATCTTGGATTTATGCTCTGAAACGTTCCACGTAGTATCCTGAACATGAACGGCACGTTCACAAAAAACTGCGCAATTATTATCCCCAGCGGCGTGAACACAAAAACAAGCCCCGCATCGGCAAGACCTCTCCCGAATGAGGTCGTGCCAAACAGAATTAACAAGCCCACGCCGGCGACCAGCGGTGGTAACGCCAGCGGTGCATCCAGAATCGTATTTACCACACTCTTGCCAAAGAAGTCGTATCGAGCAAGTGCGTATGCCGCGGGTATCGAAATGCCAATGCACAGAACGGTGGACACGACAGCCGTTGTCAAACTCAATTTTATCGCAAATTGTATCTCCTCAGAGGCAATACTTGTTATTAGTGCCGGCAGCGTGGTGTGCGTAACAACGCATGTAATCAGGACTAAAATAAAAGACGCAAGCAGTAAACTAAACAGCACTGTAATAATCTTGGTTTTTGACTGTTTCAATTTCTTTAACATCGTATTTAGCCACTACTGTTCCTATTCAGGTCTATGCTTGCCTGATTCACCCTTAACCATGTCTAAGTGAGGATTACTGAGCCATCCACTCTTTGCATTATCTCTATGGTCAAACTGCGGCACGAACGGTTTTATATCGAGAAGAGGTGCCCCGTCTATGATGTCAACTTCACTGATTTCCAGTTTGTTCCCTATCACGCTCTCCAACCTCACGACCGATAACCCGATGGGATTGGGGCGTTTGAAATGTCTAATTGAGAAGATTCCGTGCTGTTCGTCTTCTAAAAGGGGCTCCGAGACCAATGAATAACCATCGGCGAGATGAAAATGGTAAATGAGGATAACGTGCGAGAAGCCCTCGATGTCCCTGAGTCCATCGGCATATTCGGGAAATACCTCTACCTCGCCCTTAGCGTCTTTTGCGAACACGCCTTGAATCGGGGCTTCTGCTTTATCCCTGAAACCCGTGTGTATGACTCCAATTGGCTTGTATGTTACTCCGCCTCTATTTTTTTCCATCTCTCTTACTTTTCACGCTACTTCCTACTGTATTATTAATTATGTTCTTTCACTGAAATATTCTATTCTATTCATATTTCGGATTGGGGTATGTCGTAAAACCATGTTTCTCGAATACCTCTTTTCCTTTATCAGAGGCGACGAAATCAACGAACTGCTTTGCCATATCTTTGTTTTCAGAAAACGTTAGCGTGCCTATTGGAATCACTTTTATGATATTCTGTTCCTTTGGTATCTCTATAATATCCGTTTTCTTCTCAGTCCTAACTAAAGATGCTTTCCATATTATTGACGCATCTGCCGTGCCCATGCACGTAGAGACCACCAGCTCATTTACCGTAGCGGTGCGAGCAATGATATTTGCATCCACCACATCAAAAATACCGTTCTTCTCCAGTATTTTGTTCGCAATCTTACCACACGCAGCTGCTTTTGCGTCTCCTAAAACAACTTTCACGCCTGGCTTTGTGAGGTCATTCAAAGACGTTATACCCGCGGGATTTCCCTCGGGAACTGCTATTACAGGTATATGATACGCTACACGCTGCTCGTAATCAACAAACCCTTTTTCTTTCGCTTTTTCTATGTACATCGTTGCCCCCGGCATATAGACATCTCCCTGTTGCGTTAGTTCTATCTGGCTCAAGAGCGTGTTAGAACCGGCATAGTTGTAGTTCACGGTAACGCCATATTTCTGCTCAAACAGCGTTCCAATCTCATCCATTGGCTTGAGCATTCCCGCGCCTGAATAGACCATGAGCGTTTTGCTTTCTCCGCTGGGCATCGGCGCATGTGGCGTTTCGGAAGCGAAGTAAAAAGCCGCAGCCGACACGCACACAATCGCTGCAATCGCTATTAGTGTTCCCAAAACCAAAATATTCCTTTTTTCCATTTTTATTTCCACTCCGATATGTAAATGCGTGCCACTCGATATAAAAGGTTTTCGTTTTTTTTTAACGGTGTTTTTTCTAACTCATCTCACCACATGAACCGAAGTAGCTTTAAAAGTTGCATAGACCTCCTCACCCTTTTGCAGCCCGAGACTTTCACGTGATTGCTTTGTAATGAGAGCAACAAGCGAATTAGCCATCTTCACACGTGTTAAAGGGCCAATATCGTCCAATGCTTCTATCCTTCCTTTCATGACATTCTTTGCACTGCTTTCGCCTCGGCTTTCAGACAAAATTATGTCCTCGGGTCTTATGAATAATTTTACCTTTCCTGCATGATAGTCGGAAACAGCAAATATGTTACGGCCCAAATCAACTTCTATCTCTGCAACGCCGTTCTCATTATTTCGAACCACGCCACTCAATATGTTTTCAACACCAACGAAATCGGCTATCTTCTCATTTAGAGGCTTATTAAATATCTCGTAAGGAGTGCCGACCTGCATTATTTGTCCTTTCATCATCACTGCTATTCTATCTGCTAAAACCATCGCCTCTGTCTGGTCATGCGTTACGTGAACCATTGTAATTCCTAATTCCTCTTTTACCCTCTTCAATTCTTCTCTCAGGTAATCTCTCGTTCTGAGGTCTAATGCAGCTAAAGGCTCGTCCAGAAGCAATATTGAAGGTTCAATGGCAATTGCTCTCGCAATAGCAACCTTTTGCTGTTCCCCGCCGCTTAGCGTAGCGGGATAGCGATGCGCAAGATGGGCTATACCCAGCCAGTTCATTATTTCTTTCAACCTTTTTCTGTTCGTATCCGGAGATGTGGACTTTCTCAACTTCAATCCGAACTCTATGTTCTCTTCGACAGTAAAATGAGGGAATAGTGAATAATCCTGGTAAATGAAACCAATTCTTCTTCTCTCTGGTGGTAGATTTGTTACATTTTGCCCTTCTATCCAAACTTCTCCTCTATCAGGAAAGTAAAAACCCGCGATTGTTTCGAGCAGCAAAGTCTTTCCCGCGCCGGTTGGACCTAAAATGACGAAATATTCGCCTTTTTTCACTTCTAAATTTATATCTTTGAGCGAGAACTCTTTCCAATCTTTGTACAAGTTCCTTACTTCTATCATTTTCTTCCTTTTTGTAGCATCCTCAGCAAGATAAATATAACCAGACAAATCGAAATCAACAAAACTGAAATCGGTCTTGAGGCCGCTAACCCAAAGGATGTGAACTTCTCGTAGATTAAAATCGGTGCAGAGATAGGATGGTATGCGAGAATCAGAACAGCCGAGAACTCGCTTATCGCCCGCCCCCAGCTGAGAATTGCACCGCTTAATATGGATGGAAAAGCAAGGGGAAACGTTATTTCTTTGAACGTTTTCCAATGCGATGCGCCCAATGAGCGTGCAACGTTTTCTAACCGCGGGTCAACCTCCTTGAAACCCTCTCTCGCAGTGTCTATTAAATACGGAAGACTCATGAAGAGCATTGCAATTACGATTCCAAGGTACGCATCGGTAATTACAATTCCTAACCTTTTTAGTGGTGCCCCAATCACTCCGTACCGCATGAACACTCCATACAGTGCAATCCCTGCAACAATGTGTGGAATCATCAATGGGATGTCCACAATGCCTTCTATAATGCTCTTACCCGGGAAATCCTTTCTTGCGAGGAAATACGCTAATGGGACGCCGAAGAAGAAAGCAATTAGTGTGGACGCCATAGCCATAGAAATGCTTATCCCTATTGCTTTTAGAACCACTAAGTTTGTTGCAGCATCAATTAACGCGGGAAAGTCCTCCGTTTGCCTGTAAAGCATATCCCCAAGCGTAATAAAGACAAAAGCAACGAGAACGAGCCCTAAAAAGAGGAAAATGACATAAATTTTCTCCCGCTTTAGTTTTTCCATTGACCAGCTCGAAAGTAATTTCATCGCTCCTCCTTCCTACTTATACCTTTGTTATCTTTTATAACCACTGGTCTAAGTTCATCAGGTGTTTTATCAAAATTATCTGTTACAGGAGGGATTGTAGGTTGCTTCAAGTCACGGAGTGCTCTTTGTCCCTCCTCGCTTAGCACGAACTTCACGAACTCCACTGCAAGTTCTGGATGCGGTGCATTCTTGGGTATGGTTATCCCGTAGAAGATTGGCATACCGACACGTTCAGTATCCACGGATGCAAAACGTTGAAATCCAAGCCGAACTATAACCTTTTTATAGACATCTTCATACTCGGGAGAACTCAAATCAATCTGGGCCGGCAATTCCAAAAACATCAATCCGTGTTGCTGTGCTACGCTCTTGTATTCAAAGGCATAATCAATCCCACCGTAATCAAGCAGTGCTATTAGCTGCACGCTTCCTCCTCGGATAACAACTTTTTCTGCTCGCGGCTCAAATATCTCAGGCACAAGCACGATGTAGGTATCGCCATTTTTGGTTACAGAGATTTGGGGGTCAAAATTGTACACTATTAAATCGACAAAAATCGTTTGGCTTTCGTAGTACAATTCCGCGAGTTGGGTCACCATCAGGGTTCTGTATCCGCACGAGTCCAGCATGGGATTTGAGAAGCCGAACTTCACATCTTGTCGTGCGAGAATTTCATACCAGTTCGATTCGTTTATTTCATTTGCGTATTTGCTCTTGTTATTATACGCGATGACCATCTGATTCGTTGCAAATCTCACCGTCCAATCGGAATAATCGGGATACATCATGTCGGGAATCAAGGAATCGTCGGCAACTGCGAGCACATCCACCTCTTTGTGAATGTCTGTTACCTGTCTAATCACCTGGATGCTCCCATGCCCCTCCATCTGCACATCTACACCCGGATGCTGGCTTTCGAATTGCTTTTCTATTTGTTCAAATGGCACAATCAGGCTTCCTGCGTAGATAACCTTCAATCTTGTTTTCTCTTGCTCATGAGGCATATACAGCGCTACACTCACAACCACAGCAGCAATTATTACCAGAGCTGCAATGTGTCTCGCTTTCATGTTCGAACCTCTATTTTATCCACCCATTTAACCCAGTAATGCCCTTCCGTCAAAAGTTTGTCAGAGCCAACAATAGCAAGCCTGAGCGGTCTGCCATCATCCTCTGACAATGATGCTCCGTCTTGTTCATACATTAATATCATCTTTAAATCTCCGTGTGGCACCTCTTTAAGAGTTGTAGGGTCGTAAGTGACAAAATTGCCCTTGACCTGGTCGTAAGTGAGGACCATTAGATACCCGTCGGGTGCAGATACCCAAAGGGTGTTTGAAGCATTAATTCCACCAACGAGGTTACACAGTTCTTCCACGGGGACACCTTTGCATTTGAATGGTCCATTCACCATGCCAACGGTTGTAAAGAATCCACCATAACCCTCGTAAGAAGACAGTGCTCTGATTTCATCAAAGGTCACTACTTTTTCTCCCTCGCCAATCAATGTCAGGTTCCAATTGATTCTCTCCTCTGTGATTCCCACAAAAGGATGCGTGTATGCAACTGCACCAATAATACCTATGCACACCACCACAATGACGAGAATATGTAAAAGTCTGGGAACTTTGCTGTCTCCTTTCATCTTCTCCTCCCTAAAGCATAAGTAGCCAACAGCAATCCAGCAATTGCGAATACGGCTTTAAATCCCGGCATTGGGCTTGATGTCGGTGTGGGCATAGATTTTGCGGGACCTCCAGCATCGCCGGTATATCCCCCTGTGTGTATCCTTATCTCATCAACCCATTTCACGGACAGCCCATTTGTTGAAGGATACATATCTCCGTAGAAGTGCTGACATTTTTCAGGTAAACATTCGTGCATGTCCCAGTTGCCAAACACATGGTCATCAGCAAAGAAAACGAGCCGCATTCCCATGAAATAGTCGGGTGGATACCCTTTTCCCTGTCGTTCACCGACTTCTGTATCCTCACCGCAATACCAGCATAGAGCTATCGGTCCCTGCCTGGGTTGCGGTTCATAGACGTTTGTGTAGCCGAACTCCACGTGGTAGCCATCTTGAGCATGGATCATTACTTCATCACCGGGAGACATTCCACCCACTAAATCACACAAGTCTTTGACATCTGTTCCTTTCACCGCACCTTTGTCTTTCAAGTTTTTCGTTTCATTTTTGTCCCATTTATCGCCCTCAAATACAGGTCCTTGATGGTAGTAATGTGCTACTCCATCTCCGTAAACAGGCAAATTTTCCCCCATCCACTGATACGATACAGTCGTCTCTACTAAGATCGTTCCATCCTCAGCATACTTTATCACGTGCACTTCCGTCGTTGGATCCGCGTGAACGAGACACGTTGCGCATACCAACAGCAGAAGCAGTGAAATCCCAAACACTATTTTTCGGTTCATTTTTTTCTCCGTTTAATCAAGTAAGCTATTGCTAATAATCCGATGATTGCAAATAGAACACCAAATCCTGACGTTTTCTGTGTTGTGGATGGCGAAGGAATAGGAGATGAAAATGGGGATGAAGAAGGCGACGAACTTGGAGTAGGTGTGGGAGATAGGGAAGACGTTGGTATAGGTGTAGGAGTTGGTGCAGGTGCTGGAATTGAAGTTTGGTTAAGGACAACACGCTCAAAAATCGTATGTGACGGGTAGATGTGTGTAACCTCCTTGTTATCTCCTGACACATCTGCAACTTTTACTACATCTATTGTCGCATTATCGCCATCTATCGTAATCCTGGCGTATCCGAGCGTATGTTCAAAACTGTTCTGATAGCCCGGTATCTTCCCTTCCGCAAGAGAATACAACGGCGCTCCACCACAGCCTAACACCACGTAGTGAATTCCTTTTACCTCATATCGCTCATAGACGTGCACATGACCATTGAATACGGCATTTACACTGTTATTTATGAAAATATCTCCCCAGTAGTCCCTGAAACTCGTCCATCCACCCCAATGTCTTTCATCAGAGCTATATGGCGGATGATGGAATATTACAAACTTCCATGTCGCATCGCTGTCAATGTCGTTCCGTAGCCATGCTGTCTGCTCTGTCATGTATGACATTGCCCAATCGTTGCTATCGAGCACGGTGAAGTGCGCATTCCCACAGTCGAAGGAATACCACTCAGGAACTCCAAAAGCATCGTAATAGTTTGTATGGTTATCCTCGTGATTCCCAAGCACAGGATAAACGGTTGTATTTGCAAGCATCGCTCTTCCCGCATCGAAGAACACATCCCACTGTGTCGGGTTGCTTCCATCACAAACAAGGTCGCCAGTGTGTATCACGAACGAGACATTCTCTTCTTCGGCGATACGGTCAGCAACGAGCTTGTGCCTCTCCATCTGTGTGAATAACGGAATTTGCTCTCTCGTATCGCCATATACAATAAAGGTAAAGCTTTCATTGGTACAGGGATACGTCCTGAAGGTATAATCTCTGTAGGATTCGTTCCCGACTGTCAATTGATAATGATGTATCGTGTTCGGCGTTAAATTTGTAATAACAAGGTGATGCAGTTCTTTCTTTTCAGTATCTGTAATTGTCTGGTCGTATTCACCGCTTTCGGTATGATATTCTTCTGTTGCATACTTCACTGTTCCATCTGCCGTAATATCCGTTTTCCAGTTGATTATCGTAGTGTTTGTTGTGGTGCCTGTGATATAAGGTCCCCATAAAAGGATTGGTGATGGAGAAGGTACAGGGCTTGGAGACGGAGAAGGTGTTGGACTCAACGGTGGCTCTTCGTCTTCATCATCGGGTGAAGAAGGAGATGGAGAAGGCTCCATCATGCTATATACCGCTATTTCGTCAACATATTTCACAGACAATCCACCTGTGGAGGGATAAACGGCGCTGAAATTGTGCCAGTATTTAGGAGCAAGACATTCATGCATATTCCAATTTCCAAATACATAGTCGTCAGCAAAGAAGATGAGCCGCATTCCACTGAAATACTCGGGGACATATCCCTCCTCTGCACGCCACCATGTCAGGACTAACGGTCCCCGTCTTGCTTGTGGCTCATAGACGTTCGTGTAATCGAAATACTTTCTGAAGCCGTCAGAGGCATGAATCATTATTTCATCATCCGGAGACATCCCGCCAACCAAATCGCATAAGTCTTTAATATCTGTCCCTTTTACAGCACCAAAATCCCTGCTCTCCACATTTACATCCTCTTGCAGATTCCACGAGTCGTATGGCTCGCCAGGATGAGTTTCATTCCATTCACTTTCAAATACTGGACCTTGATGAAAGTAATGCGTCTCTCCATCCCCGTGGACGGGTAGATTATCCTCCATCCACTGGCATGTTACGTTCGTTTCGTTCAGGATGGTTGTTTCATCAAAGGCGTACTTTACTATGTGGACGGATGTTGTCGCTGCCTGTGCTTGAAGTGTTAAAAACAGCAGTATAATACTAATACATAAGCTTACTAATGATATACTTTTTCTCATTCTTTTCAACTCGTGATAAAAAAATATCATGCCCGCCTTATGGCTGGAATCCAATTGTCGTATAGTCTTCCGTTTGCATCTGTGGAGGCATCAATTCGGGAATACGTATTTCCACAACGTTCCTCAACATTTCACTCTTCGTCAAGTCATGTCCAACGAGTCTTAGTGGCAAGTATTTCTCTGGCAGCGCCGTTCCATTCAGTTCATTCGCAACGATGATATTGTCGTTTCGCTTCACGAACGTGCTGTTGAATGTCTCACTGTATCCATCACTTGCAATTACTGTAACATTGTATCCCTTGTCAGCAAGCGTATCGTTGAAATCGTGCTCATCAGCATCATCAACCCAGCCGGCGAGTAACCACAGCGGCATTCCTTTCCAGATTCTTCCTTTGCTGTCAGTCCAACTAACGCCATGACATCCTGCGCCGGACTCAAATGTCGAACGGTCCATCACTTCAGTAATCGCACCTCTTAGCGTTAGATTCCATTCTTCTACACCACCCAGAATCTCTATTTTATTCACCCATTTAATCCAGAAGTGCCCATCTGTTATCGGCGAGTCAGGTCCTACGAAAGCAACCCTGAGCGGTCCTCCATACTCATTTGGTATGGGATTTCCACCTTCTTCATACGCTAAGACCATGGTCACAGGTCCATCGGGTTCTGGTTCACCTGTGGTAGCGTTGTATGTGGTAAGATCTCCCATGATTTGATCATAAGTATAAGTCATCGCGTATCCATCAGAAGCGGTCACCTTTACACTGTTTGAAGGCGTTAATCCACCAACAAGACCTGCCAAATAGGTTACATTAACGCTCTTGTATGTATATGGCCCCACTATCGCACCACTCGATTTCTTGAATCCAGCCCCTGCCGTATAAGATAGCATCGCCTTAATTTCGTCCAGAGTGTAAACCTTTGTCTCATTACCCCTTAAGGTAAGATTTCCTTCTGAGGGTGCAGGTGCTATATCTAATGCAATCTTTACAATATTGCCTACTTTTTGCCCACCAGATAAATATGGACCAACGAGCTTCAGCGGTGCTAATGGTTTTCCTTTAGCGTCAAATTCTGGTAACGCCGAGCCATTCAAGTAGCACGCCATGATGTAGCTGTCGTTCCTCACCAAGTATGTTGAATTGAATGTTTTACTGTATTCATCCCCTGCGATAACGGTAACGTCATATCCAGCATCTGCAAGTGTGTCATTAAAGGCGCCGCTACCGTGAGTAACGGTATCGTCCACCCTGCCCATCAAATACCACAACGGAATACCTTCCCATGTTCTATTCTTGTAGTCGGTATATGAAACGCTGTGACAAGCCACACCCTCTTCAAATGCTGCTTTACTCATTGTTTCGTTTATTGCACCTGTCAATTCAAGATTCCACGTAGTTTCATTACTGTATATCGCT
>JAUXHM010000095.1 GCA_030621535.1 Candidatus Methanophagales archaeon
GCTGTGGGTTGCCTTCACACATAAAGGACGTATTCAAGCTCACGGACGCTTCTGCGGCACTCGCCGCTTCTATTTTCCACTATAAGGAATATACCGTTCGTGAGGTCAAACAGTATTTAAATGAGAATGGGGTTCACGTTCGATTGTAAGATTTTTTTAGTTGTATATAAGGTATAGTTTCCTTCTGTTTAAGACACAGATTTACACGGATTTACGCAGATTTAATTTTATTTAACCGTGTTGATTCTTATCATCTATCTGTGTTAATCTGTGTAATCTGTGGTTAATAAATATTTTTTCATGTCTCTGCGTTCTCTGTGTGCTCTGCGGTGAAATGTAATGATTTAGCAGCCGCAAAAGTATCCTATCGCAGGGATAAAATCTTTCTTTCGCGATAAAGTTTCTGGAATAACACATTTATCATCCTGTATTTTGACCGCGAAAGCCTTCTCAATTATCCTCTTATCACCTTTGACTAAAATCTCTTCTCCCTTTCGTAATGGATTGGTGACGAGGAAAGCGACCAAATCGTATTGCTTCTCCTTACGCAAGTGTTCCATTTCCGATTTAATATCATTTTCTTTTGCCCTTATCTCTTCCTCATCCAAAACCATTATTTGACCCACACCAACTTTTTTCGTGCCTAGCAGATATTCTTTAAAATCGTGAAGCAGGATTTCTCTGGCGGATTTTTCCTTTATGCCTATACTCGCGGTTAGAAGTTCTTTGCCGTATTCTTCAATCTCAACATCGAGAATATCCACCAATTTATGAGCAATTTCTTTATCTCGCTCCGTGGTTGTGGACAACGTCAAAATTAGAGTATCAGAAAGGATGCCAGAGAGAAGCAATCCCGCTATTTCTCGCGGAATATCAATTCGATGAAGAAACATAAATCCAGCAATGATGGTGCACGTACTGCCAATAGGCTCGTTGTGAACGTGGATAGGCATCAGTGTGGATATGTCTCCAACTCGGTGATGGTCAATGATCTCCAGTATCTCTGCTTCCTGTATTCCGTCAACAGCCTGCGAAATTTCATTATGGTCAACTAAAATGACCTTTTTTCTTATTGGTTGAAGCAAATCCGTCCTTGTGATTATACCTATCAAGCGATTGTTGCCGTCTACCAATAGCACACAGCGATATTTGGATTCTACGACTTTACGTTTTATTTCAGAAATCCTGGTATAAAGTCCTGCTGTGGGGACGTCTTTAGACATTATAGAATGAAGAGGTGTGGACAACGCGAACAACTTGGCGGTAGCAAACGTGTCGTACGGAGAAGAAACGATTGCCGTCCCTTTTTCGGTTGCTAACCTGATGACTTCCTGACTAACTGTGGAATTGCCGGTGATTATAAGAGCAGAACAGCCAGTATTAATCAAACCTATTTGGACATCCGTTCTGTCGCCAAGAATGACGACGTCTCCCGCCCGTATTCTGTTTAAAATCCTTGCTTTCTGCATTGCTGCAATAAAAATCTTACCCGTTAGTTTCTCGATGTTTTTGGGATTGGTAATCACTTTTGCGTCCAATGTATCAACCAGTATATTCAGGTCAATTGGAGTGGTTGATAAGTCACCAAAGCCCATAGTATCAATATAGTGTTCAGCGATGTCTTTCAGACCAATAATTCCTGATAGCTTTCTGGTGGAGTCTACGATGGGGACAGTGTGGATATTGCTTTCTTTCATCAAAGAAGCTACATCCTTCAGGGAATCATAAGGTGAAGCGACAATAGGTTTTTTCAATTCCATATCACAGGCAGTAGGTGCGAGATTTTCTATTTCTATCGGAGGCTCGAAATCGAATTTTTCAAGGACGAATCGTGTTTCGCTATTTAATTCTCCCGCCCTTGCAGGGATATACAGGTATCTCCTGTCAACAATATTTTTGAAGTATGCATAGCCAATAGCAGAGCATACGGAATCGCAATCAGGGTTTTTGTGCCCAATAATAAATACCTGCTTCTGGTTGCCAGCACCAGCTTCTTCCTGTGGCATTAAAGTGAGGTGCATTACTCTTTAATCTACTTATAGTCATTTCAGTAATAAATAGTAAATTTATCTTTGATATTTAGAAAAGTTTACTTTGAAATTTATCTATCCTATGCTTTTGAATGCCCCCTCTTTTATTACCTCTACTTTTCATCACTTCTATCCACTTGTCGGATTCCGCTTTGCGGTAACCCAAAAACGATGCATTTTCATCATGTTTTTCAAATCGTTTGTATGCCTTTATTTTGTCCACGTTAGCATAGCAGTAAATACATCCGTTTGGACATGTGTCATAAGTCCCTATATCTGTACTATCTGTACAACCACACTCTTTTCTTGTCGCTTTTTCACGACGTTCAAATCCATTTTTGTAGAATAGTTCTTCGACTATCTTTCCACTAATACAGTGAGCTTTTCCAATTTTTGGTCCGGTTAGATAATCGCCACAACACGAAAACATCTTAATTCTGTATCTATCTGCAATGTCTGCCAATTTATTCGCAAGTTTAATTTTAAAATCTGTGTCGGGATCCATAATTCTTATATCATTTTCTCTCTGAAATTTATCAAAGTTTCTCTTCACTTTCCCATATTGAACTGCGTAGCTAAAATAACATCTCTCAACGTATCCTTCTAGTTTAGAAGCGATATTCTCAAATATTTTAATGTGGAAATCATAATCCGTATAATCGGAAATAATAATGGGATCATATCTCCAATTTATGTGTTTTGGTGAATACATACAGCTTAATACTTTTAAGGTATCTATTGCACGCTCTTTATTTACCCCATTGCATTCAAAAATAGCAGGTAATCCGGTAATCGTATAATTGAAATAGAACCGGTAGCCCATATTTTCTATAATTTTCAATTTTTCGATGAACGGTTCGTAATTTTTTGACCAGAAAACAAAGCATATAACGTCCTCTGGTTTTAGAGACACAGCACATTTTTGCCCTCCATAAGGGTTAATATAGCCCACAAAGCCTTCTTTCAATCTGTTCATAAACCAGTTCCCGTAAAACGCGGGGATATCTGTTCTACGAGATACCGAAATAATTCTCTTTGAATATTTCACAAAATTTAACATGGCTCTATCGTTGCCGGCGGCTTAGAAGAAATCGCATAGGTTACCCATGTCACCCCTTTAACTTCATTTGTTATTCGCTTGCTCATACTCTCCAGCACCCCGTAGGGGAGCTTCACGAAATCTGCAGTCATTGCCTCACGGGACTCAACCACGCGTATCGTAACGATTCTGCCCAGGCTTCTCGCATCTCCGAGTACACCAGTGGCGACATCATCGCCCACGATTGCAAACGCCTGCCATACTTTGTCATACCACCCGCTTCGCTTCAATTCCTCTTCTACTATGTGCGAGGCTTCACGGCATACCCTCAGTTTATCTTCCGTAACTTCACCTATCACACGAGCTGCAAGACCGGGACCGGGGAAAGGATGCTGGTTCAGTATCTGTGGAGGCATACCGAGTTCTTTCGCCACTTCCCGCACTTCATCCTTATACAAATCCTTGATTGGCTCTATCAGCTTTAGACCAAGCTTTTCAGGAAGTGCACCCACGTTATGATGCGATTTAATTCTTGACGCGTTCCTTGAACTCGCCCCCGCACTCTCTATTCTATCTGGATATATAGTGCCCTGAGCGAGGAAATCCACGTTACCAAGTTTCGAAGCCTCTTCCTCAAAGATATTTATGAACAGTTCGCCAATTACCTTCCGCTTCGCTTCAGCATCCTTAACGCCCCACAATCTTTCCAGAAATCGCTCTTTCGCATCTACAAACACCATTCTCATCTTGAAGTTATTCTTGAACGTGTTTAGAACCTCTTCTTTTTCGCCTTTTCGCAGTAGTCCGTTGTCAACGAAGATGCACGTGAGCCTGTTGTCGATGGCTTTATTGATGAGCAATGCCGTAGTGGAAGAGTCTATTCCACCACTGAGTCCACATATCACCCGTCCATCATTACCTACCGCACTCTTTATCTCTTCTATCTTGTCTCTAACAAATGATTCTATCGTCCAATTTCGCTCGCAGCCGCATATTTTATATAAGAAATTCCACAGGATTTTATCTCCCTTATCCGTATGGTGAACCTCCGGGTGGAATTGAACGCCATAGATTGTGGGGCTCTGCCCCACGACCCCGCAAGCCCTGTAAGGGCTTATGGAAATGCGAAATGCCGCAACGGGTGAGTTCATCGTATAGCCAATTATATCCGCACCATCAAACCGCTCTATCACGTCACCATGCGACATCCATACGTTTATCCTCCCCCCCTCGCTTCCACGCTCAGTTAACCCATCAAACAAATCAGAATCTTCAAAGAGCAGTTCAGTTCTTCCAAATTCGCTCTTCCTACCTTCTCCTACCACTCCTCCATTTACATACGCAATCAACTGTGCACCATAACAAATTCCGAGAATGGGGATGTTCAAATCAAGTATCTCGAAACTGCATTTTGGACTGTTAGGTTCGTGGACGCTAAAAGGACTACCGGAAAGGATAATCCCTTTGATTTTACCTTTTTCTCTCTCTATTCCTTTCTTAAGCTCCTCTAAGGGCATATCATACGGGAGAAGTTCCGTATAAACGCCTAATTCTCTACACCTTCTCACGATGAGATGGCTATATTGCCCCCCAAAATCGAGCACTACTACTTTGTCTTTTTCCTTCTCTGCTTCCCTCTTTTCTATGCTATTTCTGTCTGGCATCGCATTATCTTTTTCGCTGTATTATAATAATTTCCGTTAATCTTTATAATTAATCGCAATTAGATTTATAAACGAATAGCAGACATTGAAGTATTGGTTGAGGAGGTAAAAAGGAAAAAAATGTTCGAGCCAGAAAAATTTATACAAAAACAGGTTCAGGAGGTAAGAGAAAGGATAGGAGCTGGAAAAGCAGT
>JAUXHM010000071.1 GCA_030621535.1 Candidatus Methanophagales archaeon
CAAAAATATGTTTTCTTTAATAAACTTTTCTTTTGTAAAGAAAAGTTTAATGATAGCGATAATCCTTGCAGGCGGGAAGAGCAGCAGATTAGGAGAAGGAAAAGAAAAGGCACTTATAAAGATAGACCGAAGTGGAAGTGAAAGCGAAACCCAGAAACGGCTAATAGATTTGGTGGTAGAAAACGTGCGAGAATCAAAAGCGGAAGATTTCCTCGTGGCTATCTCGAAAAACACACCGAAAACCGCGGAATATTGCAAATCGCAGGATTATGTGCTATTAGAAACACCTGGAAAAGGATACCATGTGGATTTACGATATTTGCTTGCACGTTATCCGGAATTTGTATCCGTCGCATGTGACATCGCTTTCCTGAAAACCGCGCACATCAATTCAATTATTGATTTTTACATTCACAATGACTCTGGCGGAGGCAATAGTATTACAGGCGCAGTTCCGCAGGATATAATCCCTCCTTATGTGGTTCCATCGTACGTATTTGAACACGATGGGCGGAAATTAGTTGCAGTTGGCTTGAACATCGTTACCAAGGGGAGAAAGAATTTACCTTTTGTGTTTAATGACCCGTTGCTCGCGATAAATATAAATACACCTCGTGATTTAGAAATAGTGAAGGCAAAGGTGAAGGGCGATGCAAGAAAGAATAATTTTTGATAATCGGACGCAGATGAACGCAGATAATCAGGATTTTAAATAGAACTTAATTTTGGCACTAAACCGGAAGTTAAACGTAAGGCATTTGATAATTTGAGGAAATAGTTTTCTGCGTAAATCCGCGTAAATCTGCGTCCTAAATAGGTAGATGTTATGCTTTATATACAAATATTATACAACAAAAACCATGAACAGAATAGAAGAAACCATAGGAAAGATTGAACCGTTAGACGGAACAGCAATGGAATCCGCGAGGGCACGGCAAGATATGCTCACGAAACCACTGGGCAGTCTGGGCATTCTGGAAGACCTTTCGGTGAAAATCGCCGGCATTACCGGGAATTACATACCCCAGATAAACGACAAGGTAATAATAACAATGGTGGGTGACCATGGCATTGTAGATGAAGGCGTGAGCGCGTATCCAAGGGATGTAACACCGCAAATGGTTTATAATTTCTTAAGCGGCGGTGCGGGAATAAACGTGCTTGCAAAACATGCCGGTGGACGGGTTGTGGTCGTGGACATGGGCGTGGCGGCGGATATTGAACTCGCACAAGAGCACGCAGGAGGGTTCATAGACAAGAAAATCGGTTATGGGACCGCTAACATGGCAAAAGGAGCGGCGATGACTTATGACGATGCGAAAAGGACAATAGAAGCGGGAATAGACGTTCTGGAGAATGAGATAGAGCGCGGCATGGACATCGTGGGTGTGGGTGACATGGGAATAGGAAATACAGCAGCCAGTAGTGCTATTGCCGCGTTCATCACAGACAAGCCGGCTGAGTCCGTAACCGGGCGTGGAACGGGTCTGGATGACGAAGGGTTAAAGATGAAGGTGGAGACGATAAAAAATGCTTTAGAGGTTAATAAACCCGATAGAAATGACGCAATCGACATATTAGCGAAATTAGGCGGGTTTGAGATAGGCGGCATGGCTGGCGTGATGCTCGCTGCTGCATCACACCGAATTCCTGTTGTCGTTGATGGTTTCATTTCAGGCGCCGCAGCGCTTATCGCATACGAAATCAGTCCGAAGTTAAAGGATTATCTCATTGCATCGCATCTATCCGTTGAATCAGGTCATCAAGCTATTTTGGATTACCTCGGACTCGAACCTTTATTCAATCTGAATATGCGACTCGGGGAAGGCACGGGAGCAGCGTTGGGAATAAGCCTCGTGGATGCGTCATGTAAAGTACTGCGTGAGATGGCTACATTTGAAGAAGCAGGTGTTTCAGAGAAAAGTTCTGAGTGAGGAAAAGGGCACGCACAGTCTAAAAATCAAGTGATTTATCACCGCCGAGAGCGCGAAATCAGAGGTTTAGTTTATTAGCGGTTCAGCTCGTTAGCTAAACATCCAAATCTCTAAACCTCTAAACCGCTATCTTCTGTGTGCTCTGCGGTGGAATTTAACAAATAGACTCACCTTTCCACCTCAGTGCTCTCGAATAAATAAGAACCTATGCTTACCATTCCAATTGAAGCTGCGAAAACCACAATAAAATCGAGCAATACGGAAAATCCTGAAGCCTCTGCTCCAAGCAAAACGCCTCTTAAGCCATCCACGCCATACGTTAACGGATTAGCATAACAAACCGGAACCAGCCAGGATGGCAATGCTTCTACCGGGAACAAAGCACCAGAGAGTAAAAAAATTGGGAACATGACGAAGTTTATTATCAGTGAAAAACCTTGCATGTCGCGCATTCGTGAAGCGAAGATCAAGCCCAACCCGATAAAAGTAAATGAAATCAAGCACATGAACCCCACCGCGAGAATAACGGGAATCACACCTGTAATTTTAAAGCCCAGCAAAGGCAACGTGCTTAGCGCTAAGATTAAAATCCCCTGCATTACGGAAACGGTACTGCCGCCTGCTATCCTTCCCAAGACGATAGAAAGTCTCGATACCGGTGCCACCATCACCTCCTTAAGAAATCCGAATTCCTTATCCCAGAGAACGGAAATGCCTGCGAACATCGAACTGAAAAGTATGGTCATTCCTATTATCCCGGGTGTGAGAAACTCAACATAATTTATGCCTGCCGGTATTCCCGGTATGGATGCGTGCCCAAAACCTAAGCCCATGAATGCGAGGAAGAATATTGGCATCCCTAATGCGCCAACGACCCTGCTCTTTGTTCTCCACATCCCTTTCATCTCCCTGAGCCACAGCACGTAGATTGCCTGCCAACTTATTGCCATTTTCTCCAACTCCTTTTACTATTGTATTGGACACCGGAAATCAAAAAGCTTTTATGTATCGGGAGGGTATGTGAATAACATAATGCAGGCTCAGTATGTCAAACATGAGGTATGTGACTTAAAGTCTAGCGGAAGAGTATTTTTCATGGGAGGGTTTTTAAAGAGTGCATGAAAAAAGATGATGGAAGCTGTGTGTCGATAAATGGAGGAAATAAATTGAAACCCATCATTGGATATTTAGATAGTAATGTTTTTATTAAATATTATCGAGAGTCGGAAAAAGGACACAAAGAATCAAAAGAGTTTATTGATAATCATTATGGGTATCTCTATATTTCTCCAATCACATTAGGTGAAGTGATTAATGTGTTAAAGAATCGAAAAGACATCCCTAAAAATGATTTAGAAAAAATTGTAAGAGACATTTCTATAAAGGTAAGTTCCAATAATCTAAAAATAGCATGGATTTCTTATAGTGAAAGCTTGAAAATTCATGAAATGGTAAATCATTATTTAAATACGTACCCAAAATTGTTGAAAAGTCCAACTGATGCATTTCATTTAGCCACAATTCATCTCCAAATTAAAGGACCAACAGCGCCTTGGAGGCCTTACATAGCAACATCTGATAAAGATTTTATAATTATACTCGAAAAAGAAGGCTATCCAGTATTCAATCCTGAAGAATTGAGTTGGAAAGAATTTGTGGAGGAATATTCTGAAAGAGAATAGATGAAAGAGCTTGCAAGTGGGGTAAAGTGGCTGGGATAATAGGTGTGGAAAAAGAGTGAAGAAGAATGAAGAAATGTGATATATGCGGCAATGAACACTCTGAAAGTACGATATCATGCGCACCATGTCAAAAAATAATTTCTAAACACGATAAAAAACTTACAACCTCTAAATTAAGAGACGCCCTAAGTGCTACATGTGATAAAGAAAAGAGTAAGGGGGATGAACGATATTTTAAATGCTTTTACACAGGCATTACGAGTGAATTCAATCCCACAACAGAAGCAGGTTTAGATCCTTTGATACATGCTCTTGTATTGACAATTGACCATGAAAATCCTGAAGATCCTAATTCTCGCCTTGTTGTTTCGTTAAATCTCATCAACCAAATGAAAAGTAAGCTTCCGCCGGACAAATTTAAGCAAATAGTAATTGCTTTAGGCAAATATTTTAATAAGGAGATAGAACAAGAAGATTTTGAAAATAAGTTCAAACAACTTTTTGGGGTGTATCAAAAAAAATGAGTCTGAAACGGATACCCCGGACTTTCAGTCTGAGTGTAGCGCGGACGGGGCGAAAAAGAGAGGTAGTATAATGAACACAAATGCTGTAACTGAAATTGTAATTGAGGCATTGAAGAAAGTGAACAATCCACGTTTCTTTAAAACCGAAAGGGGATATCAAGGTCGATTTGCCTGTGCTATGTATGAGGTTATGGATAATAAGGGAATATTTCCAGATGATGCAATCCTCGAAGAGGAATATCAAAAGAGACTGAATGAACACGGAACTGGACAACGACCAGATATTATAGTTCATATACCTACAGAAATCAGTGGATTAGCCAATACTACTAAAAACAACTTTGTTGTATTTGCATTCAAGAAGAACGCAACATTAAAGAAAGCAGGGGAGGATTTTTATAAGTTAGACATTATGTTTAAAGAATTAGAGTATCCTCTTGGCATTTTCATTAATATAGGGACACTTCATACCCCCATAGATAAATATAGAGGAAATTACAAAGAGAGGCTTCACTTTTTCAGTGTGGTAATGAAAAATGTAGAACTAAAAATAGTTCATGCCTTCTTTAATAATGCTCAAATTGAAAAACGGAACATTTCGGTTGATACTCAATGAATATCGGTAAACTTAGTCCCTTATCCTCCTCCCCGTGAAATGCAAGAACACATCCTCCAGGCTCGGTTTCCTCAAATTCACTGATTTTATCTCTATTCCTGATTTCTTCGCAACCTCCATAATCGCAGGAATTCTTAAATCGCCTCTCTCCATCCTCAACGTTACAAAATCATCGTGTTTTCTGAACTCGGTAACGAAATCAAGCTTTTTGAAAACTTCCACGTTATAACTCCCCGTATTCATCCCCAAACTCACTAAATCCGAACCTATCAAATCCTTCAGGTTTTTCAGTGTGTCAAGAGCAATTATCTTACCTCGGTCCATAATTCCCACACGATCACAAAGATAATCCGCTTCTTCCATGTGATGCGTGGTCAATACAATCGTTACTCCTTCGCTGTCGTTCAACTCCCGTATGTAATCCCATATTCGTCTCCTCGTGTGCGTATCCAATCCCAGAGTGGGTTCGTCTAAGAAAAGGACTTTTGGATAGTGAATAAAGCATCTTGCAAGTTCTAAACGGCGTTTCATACCTCCTGAATACTTATCCACCGCCACGTCCGCTTTGTCCTCCAGTTCAACGAGCTTTAACACCTCTTCTATCCTATCCTCTCTTGCTTTCCTCCCTATTCCGTATATCCTGGCATGAAAATCCAGATTCTCCCTTCCTGTTAATCTCCAGTCCAAAGAGGGTTCTTGAAAAACAATCCCTATGCTCTTCCTCACGCTGTCCTTCTCCTTACCGATATCAAACCCCGCAACCCTTGCCGTTCCCGAAGTGGGCTTCAGCAGAGTGGTCAGTATTTTTATCGCAGTTGTCTTTCCTGCCCCATTAGGACCGAGTAAAGCAAATATCTCGCCGCTTTCCACATTAAAAGAAATATGGTCAACGGCAGCGAAGCCATTGCCTCGATACCTCTTCACTAAGTCCTTTACTTCTATTGCCTCCATCACATTAAATAGTATAATGAGGCACTGTCTAAAAATCAAGTGATTTCTCACCGCGGAGAGCGCTAAGTACGCAGAGTTTTAAGACGGTTCAATCGTTGCTTAGATTTTCTGGTGCCTCTGTGTTCTCTGTGCACTCTGCGGTGAAATTTAAGGATATTACTTAACCGCAACTCCCACGGCACGTTTTATTAGCCTTCCTATCTCGTCAATCTCTTTCTCCATCGGTCCTTTCTTGTCCGCCACTTCAACGATAATGGGCATTACACCTTTTTTCTCCGCGTTTATCTCCTTTATCTTGTCTCTGTTCCGGGCTTCCGCAGCAAATCTTTCGGTTATGATTATGATGGCAAATCCCTCCTTTGCTAATTCATCTAACATACGAGCAACGTCTTCTCCACCATCGGGGGGATACTCGTGCACTTCTTTTA
>JAUXHM010000056.1 GCA_030621535.1 Candidatus Methanophagales archaeon
CGAATCAACGGCAACAAAACCTTCTTCTGTCTCTATCCCGCCACCCATCGCAACTAACGCAGTTCGCTGGAATCCACACGTGTTCGACCCGTCAATCACGATTTTCCGCATCGTGTGAACCTCATCCACCGGATTCATGTTCAGCAGCAGTGCGACCTCTAAGGAAACGTCAATGGCTTCTTGATTCAATTCTCCCGGCGGCTGTTCGTCATTTTCCACCAAACAGGTGCTGTCATAACCTTTATAAATAAACGTCCTGCTGTATTTCTCTTCTTCAAGCGCAGCTTTGTCCACTTCACCCATTTCGCTCTTTGACGCCCGCTGATACCGCTTAAATGAGAGCGTAGATTCTTTTTTGTCCCTCAGTGTGGTAGGGCATTTGCAAAAGAGTTTGGTTCTCGTATCGAGCTGCTGATGTATTTCCAAGCCTGCTTTTAGTCCTATTTTGTGGTAGTCTATTTTCATCGTAAACCTTTTCTTATGCGGGCTTCCGCCCCACAACCATTTTTATCCTTCTCCCATTTAATATTCACTCCAATTTTATCGCTGGAATACTTTGCTTTCATCCGTTAGCTCAGCGAATCCACACACTATCACGATAATGCGTAACCAATTTCCCTTGGAATACTTCTGGGTCATGAGCATGAAGAAAATTTTCTATCATCCTAATTTCTTCTTCTGATCGTAGATTACCGTGCCGAATATAAATAATTCCCTTTGTTTTCTCGGTAGGGAAGCGAATTGGATTGGTAAAATGATAATCTCTGGTAATAAGAGCTGCCTCTTCCCGTAATACCAAAGCAAAAACATCCTCATCTGCCATCCCTCTTTCTGGCATTTCGGAGACAGAAATAGTATCATGCCCTCTCATTCGCAACCTTTCTATGACCCCATAGCTAACATTCTCGTCTATCACAATTTTCATCTGTAAACAGCCTTTTCAGTAGACAGATAAGCTGCATATTCTAAACAGCTCATGACATCATCATACTTGAGACGCGGGAAGTTCTTTAATATGGTATCGTAATCCTCACCGGCTGCAAGATGGCTCAGTATTACATACACCGGTATGCGAGTATCTCTAATGCAAGGTTCCCCACCGCAGATGTTCGGGTCAGAGACAATATTTGTCTTAACTTTATGCTGCTCCATCTCCACTTCCTTTGCCCAAATGTTGTAATATTATCTATTTTTAAAATATACATTATAAAACTTTCTTCACTATCCTTTTATATTCATTCACATAATCCACAGTTACCACAAAGACATTATCCTTCCAAACCCCTACATCTCGCCTTCTCCCCCATCTCTTCCTCAATCCGCAGCAATTGATTGTATTTACAGGTTCTTTCGCTTCTTGCTGGAGCACCTGTTTTGATTATTTCAGCATTTATTGCCACCGAGAAATCAGCGATAAACGCATCTCCCGTTTCGCCGGACCGATGACTGACGACCTTCTTATAGCCGTTTTCAGAAGCTAATCGGACAGTATCCAGGGTTTCCGAGACCGTGCCTATTTGATTCAACTTCAGCAGAACGGCATTTGCCGCTTTTTTCTTTATCCCCTCTCGAAGTCGCCTGACATTCGTCACGAACAGGTCATCGCCCACTATTATCTTCTGCGGCATCTTCGCCGTGAGTTCCGCAAACAACTCGAATGAGTCCTCTTCAAATGGGTCTTCTATCAGTTCTATCGGGTATTTCTCTACAAGGGCTTGATAGAGTTCAATTAGTTCGTCGCCGTCTTTATCCCTGCCATCTATACGGTATTTTTTTGTTTTCGTGTCGAAGAAAGACGAGGCCGCCACATCCATGCCCAAGCATATTTCGTCCTCCGAGTAGCCTGCTTCGGTTATCGCTTCCGTTATCACATCGAGCGGCTCTTCTGTCATGCCCATAGGTGGTGCATAGCCGCCTTCATCACCAACGTTCGTGGCTATCTTCCCATATTTCTGCTCTAACACTTTTTTAAGCGCGTGGTAGGTCTCAACACCAGCTCGTAAATTGTCGCTGAACCTGTCAAAACCATTAGGCAAGATAAGGAACTCCTGTACGCTCAATTCGTTTCCCGCATGCTTACCGCCGTTTATCACGTTCATCATTGGTATTGGAAGCGCATATTGTAGCTCCATTCCTGCGACGTGCTCGCAGATATATACAAAAAGAGGCGTATTCGTCGATTTTGCCGCCGCTTTACAAACCGCTATTGATGCACCCAGAACAGAATTTGCACCTAATTTTGTCTTGTTTGGGGTTCCATCCAATTCAATTAGCCGCTCGTCTATTTCTCTTTGTTCGAGAACGTCCATACCCAGCAACCCGTTCCTAATTACGGTATTAACGACTTCAACCGCTTTGAGAACACCTTTACCACCATATCGCCTTTTATCGCCATCTCTTTTCTCCCACGCCTCTTTAGTTCCCGTAGACGCACCTGAAGGCACGCATGCTCTGCCAAACCCGGTCTCTGTATGCACTTCCACTTCTACTGTTGGGTTTCCACGCGAGTCTAAAATTTCCCTACCTTTTATTTCCTTAATTATTGTTGTAGCGGTCATTTTTCTATTTAATTTAAGCTTATGATTTCAGTGTAATTATAATTATAAACATATTTTTATACTATGAGAGCAGAAGTAAACTTGGGAAAGGAGATATAATTGCCGATGAATCCGAAACTAAATGAGAGCGAGAAAGAAAAAGAGAAGAAGGTGCTTGTAACAGACCTGATCTCAGAAGAGGGGATAAAAAAGCTGCGGGAGTTTGCAGAAGTTGATGTTGAATTGGGATTAAGCAAGGAAGAATTGAAGGAGCGTATTGCTGGCTATGATGCCCTGACTGTGAGAAGTGGCACGAAAGTGACGAAAGAAATAGTAGAAGCAGGAAGCGAGGGTAAACTAAAGGTGATAGGCAGAGCAGGTGTCGGTGTGGATAACATAGATGTGGAAACAGCGACGGAAAAGGGAATAATGGTTGTGAATGCACCGGCGGCAAACACTATATCTGCGGCGGAACACACCATTGCGATGCTGCTCGGGCTTTCGAGGAAAATACCCGCGGCGAACATGTCGCTGAAATCGGGGGTATGGGAACGAAAAAAGCACATGGGTGTGGAAGTAAATGGGAAGGTATTGGGCATAATAGGTCTGGGAAGAGTGGGGAGTGAAGTAGTGAAAAAGGCAAAAGGGCTTGGAATGCGGGTTGTCGCATACGACCCATTTATATCACAGGATAAGGCAGGGGAGCTTGGAATTACGCTTTCGGGCTTTAAGGAGGTTCTCTCTCTCTCGGATTTTATATCGCTGCATACGCCACTGACGAAGGAAACGCATCACATGGTGGGCGCGAAGGAGTTCGAGTTGATGAAAAACGGCGTCCGCGTGATAAATTGTGCTCGTGGAGGTCTAATAGATGAGCGTGCGCTAAAGGATGCGATAAAGAGCGGTAAAGTGGCAGGTGCCGCACTGGACGTCTTTGAAGAGGAGCCACCATCATCAGGTGAAAGAGAGCTACTGGAACTGGAAGAAGTAGTGGTTACGCCTCATCTCGGTGCATCCACAGAGGAAGCCCAGAAGGCTGCGGCTATAAATATCGCAGAGGAAGTTATAAATGCGTTAATGAATAAACCCGTAAGGAACGCTATAAACATGATATACGTGGAAGAGGAGTTGATGGGTGCCATAAAGCCTTATTTGGTATTAGCGGATAAACTTGGACGACTCTCTGCACAGCTCATACCGAAATCAAGTAGAACTGAGCAATTTGAGGTTTCTTATGAGGGGGAAATAGGAGCTGGAGGGGTAGGGGCAGGAACAGGCATAGCGGGAAACACGAGATTGATAACCGTGGCAATGCTGAAGAGCTTCTTATCTTGGTTCATTGACGGGGTGAATTACGTGAATGCCGAAACGATAGCGAAGAAATTTGGGATAAAGGTTACCGAAAGCAAGACCGAGACCATTGAAAATTTCTCCTCGTTGATTAGCATTACGACGACTACGCAGAGCGAAAAGAAAAGAACCGTTGCTGGCACACTATTTGGAAAAGACGACTTAAGAATAGTGAGGCTCAATGGATTCAGGGTAGATGCATCTCCTTCTGGGTATATGCTTCTATGCACCTTTTCGGATAAGCCGGGGGTGATAGGTCCAGTATGTACGATTTTGGGTGACAGGGAAATAAACATCGCAGGGATGCAGGTAGGAAGGGAGAAAGCAGGAGGAGAAGCGGTTATGGTACTTAACGTAGATAGCAGCGTTGGTGAAGACACAATGGAAGAGATAAAAGAGGTGGAGAACATATCTGATGTGAAACTTGTGAGGCTATGATAACACTTTTTCTTTTTTAGAAAAAAAGAAAACCTGTGCTAAAAGAAAAAAAATATTAAAAGTTGTGTGTAAATCAGTGTCTTAAATAGAAGGGGGTTATACGATATATACAATGAAAAAGAAGAAACCAAAATTCGAGCGATACGGATGGCGGAAAAAGAAGAAATTGAGTAAGAGCTGGAGAAGACCGCGTGGGATTGATAACAAGATGAGAGAGCATATAGCGGCGAAAGGTGCGGTGGTGAACTCCGGATACCGGAAGAAGAAAGAAGAGCGAGGACTGCATCCTTCTGGAGTGCGCGAAGTGCCTGTTTTTAATGTGAATGACCTTGCTAAGGCAGTGGTGGCGGTATCGGTACCAACGCCAGTACCCGTAGCAGCGCGGATAGCATCAGGAGTTGGAAGGCGAAAAAGGGAACAAATAGAAGAGGAAGCCGCAGCGCGTGGTATAAAGGTGCTTAATCCTAAATAAAATAGTTAAAATACAAATATGTTGAAAGGAGATAGACATGACCAAAACAGTAGAAGTCATATATGAAGAGAATGTATTAAAACTCATTGAGCCTATAAAAGGCATATAGGGAACATGAGAGAATGCTAGTAATTCTCTGCTCGCATCCTATCAAGAAAGGTCTGCGTGAGCTGGTAGGAACACTAACACATGAAGAGGCAGAGGCAATGCAGAAACTTATTGGCGAGGAGTTTGAGAAAATTGAAGGTGAAAAAGATAGGTCATCCTATTCCAGAAAATGACATCTGGGTTGCTGCGACATGTTTAGAAGTTGGTGTTCCACTTCTCACCCGAGATGGTCACTTTGACTATATTCGTGGTTTAGAGGTCATTAACTGGGAGGAGCAAGAACAAAACCCCTTCGGGGAAATTTAGAGCACTTTAAGTAGCACACAGGTAGTTCCAATCGTCCAATTTAGTACCAAATCCCCATTTTTCAGATAGTAGAGGCGGATCTTTCTTGAAGAACATTACGAATTCCATTTGTGTCCCGCATTTTGGACATCTTGGCCATTTATTATTGCCAAAATCCGCGAGTTCGTACTGCCTTATACTTGAATGTGGTAGATAGCGTTTATATCTTGATTTCCATTTACGGCAATAACTTCCGTAATACCGTATCATCTTGAATTGTCGCTCTGGAACGTGCTGGATTATTGCACTGATGAACTCATCCACACCCATCGTTTCGTAATGCTTGACGTCTTCCTGGTCAACATACCAAAATGTCACTTCCCTTCCGTTGTAGCCGCAGATTCTGCTGTTGGCAATTGCCGGATGTCTCACATACCGTGCGACATATCTTGAAATCTTATGCAGTGACATTATTCTGCTCTCTTCTGGCGCGTGTACATAAAAGCCTTCTGGATAATCTTTAAACATCCGGTTGATCAGCATTGCGTTCTCTTTCGTCCCCGGTAACGCCTTCTTCAGGTTCGTCAAGACTTGATACTGCCACGTTCGTCTCAATGCTTTGTAAGGAATGTATTTCTTGTGGATGAACTTCCCTGATTTGTCAAATCCACCTTCGGTTATGAGGAGGTGAATGTGTAGATTAAAGCCCAAATTCCTGCCGAAAGGATGCAAGACGACAATCGCACCTGCTAATACATCTTTCCTCAGTGCGTGCGATAGCGTGTCATTGAGCGCCTGTATTGCTGAGTCCATCACCACCTTCCACAAGCCTCGATCCTCCTTTAACACCCCACGTAATTTGTCAGGGAGGGTCATTACGGCGTGCCTATGCGGCACATCGAACATCCTACTGCTGAGCCGCTTCGCCCATTGATCCGTGTAACGCTTGCCGCAATCTGAGCATAATCTGCTGTTGCAGCCAAGTGAAATGTCACGGTACTCGCCGCATTTTGGACATTGATAAACGTAACAACCTCTATCTGTACCTTTGCAGCTCATCATCTTCTCCACTTCTTCTCGCTCTACCGGTCTTATCTCCCGCCTGTGATGGTAATAATAGCGATCCCAATTGTGATTATCGGTGAAGATGTCCTTTACTGAGAATTCCGACCGGTAAAACCAACCGATTTGTTCAGGTGGTGTGAGTACTGCTTCTTGAATAGCGGAGAGACAGAAGAGGGGAAAAGGGAAGAGAATAACCGATGTGACAACCACTTCTTCCATATTGTCCTTAAGAAAGGAAAAAATGGAAAGAAGTTATACTTTATACACAATAAAAAATCACCGAAAAAAGAATAATGAGGAAAATTAAATGTCTCAATTAAAACAAAATCCGCTTACTGATGTCGAAATCGCAGATTCAAACTGGAATTGGCTCTACAGAGTCGCCGGAGTGGCTGCCCTGATCTCATTAGTAATTATCCCGATCCAGATCATCGTCTTCATCGTCTCGCCGCCGCCAACCACTGCAATCGGCTGGTTCACCCTATTTCAGAACAATAAGCTCCTGGGACTCCTGGCTTTTGAACTCTTGATTATTGTTAGCAATGCTCTTGCGATCCCGATGTATCTCGCCTTCTACGCTGCCCTCAGACGAGTCAGTGAATCTTTCATGGCCATCGCTACGGTCCTTGGCTTGGTAGGGATTGTGGCCTTCTTCGTAGCG
>JAUXHM010000065.1 GCA_030621535.1 Candidatus Methanophagales archaeon
CATGCCCTGTATGAAATTAAAAGCATCTTCGGCACTTTCCAGGTAGATCAGATGCGGTAGTGATTTTTTTGGCTTCTTTCTCAGTTTCAAGACAGCAGTCAGGACTATGCCGAACTGCCCCTCTGTGCCAAAAAATCGCGCGAACTCCTCTTCCCATGACTGAATGGACTTCACCTCTCCCGATGGAAACATAATCTCGAGTGATTCAATCTGGTATTTAAGATGCCCGAACCGATAGCTTCCTATTCCGTATCCACCAGTAGCAATCCAGCCTCCAACAGTTGAAAAGAAGCTCGAAGGGTATGCTCTGAGCGAAAGATTCTCTGTTTTCAAGTAGTTCTCAATTTCTGACCATCTTACGCCTGTCTGGACTTTTATCGTCTCTTTTTCCCTCACCAACTCAACTATCTTATTCATGAACGATAAATCAAGAACAATGCCCTTTACAGTGGGAACCACGCCTCCAAGCCCGGAAGACACAGAACCTCGCGGAAATAGTGCCTCTTTCTCATCGTTTGCGAACTGAACGATTTTTTTGAGTGTTTCAATACTTCTGGGCCGAATTACAAGCTCCGGGGTGGTGTCAAACAGTCGCTTTGCAAATGGAACTTCCCCTATGTCCGTGCTGTATAGCTCACGCTCGAAATCACCTTCTATTATCTTTGCGTCATCTCCGCTGAGCCCTTCTATTCTCGTTTTTAACTTCTCGTCCATATTTCTCCCGTATTGGTATAGGGGTCAGGTTTTGGGTTTTAGGTTTTTGACCTGATGGACCCTAAGATCTGGCACCTGAGACCTTACACCTAACACCTCCTACCTTATCTCACAGCACCCCCAAGTACTCCTTCAACTCCCATTCCGTTACGTTCACGCGATACCTGTCCCACTCCACCTTCTTAGAGGTGATGAAGTTGTTGAAAATATGCTCGCCAAGGGCTTCTCTCATCAGTTCGCTATTCTCCGTCAGTGTAATTGCTTCAATCAGACTCCCGGGCAGCGATTTTATTCCTTCCTTTTCCTTTTCCTCTTTACTCATCGTGTAAACGTCCTTTTCCGTGGGTGGCGGCAACTCATACTTATTCTTTATTCCTGCTAATCCTGCAGCGAGCATCACGGAAAACGCTAAGTAGGGGTTGCATGCCGGGTCAGGGCTGCGGAATTCCACTCGTGTGGCTTTCTCTTTCCCTGGTTTGTACATCGGCACACGGACGAGCGTAGAACGGTTGCGGCGTGCCCACGAGATGTACACGGGTGCTTCATATCCAGGAACCAACCGTTTATACGAATTTACCCATTGATTGGCGACAGAAGTTATCTCCGGTGCGTGTTTTAATAATCCCGCGATATACCCTCTTCCCTTCTCAGACAGATGATATTCGTCATTCAAGTCGAAGAACGCGTTTCTATCGCCCTTAAACAGTGATTGATGCACGTGCATTCCCGAACCGTTCACACCGAAGATGGGCTTTGGCATGAACGTGGCATAACATCCATATTGGTGTGCTATCTCCTTCACTACAATCCGATGTGTCATCACCTGGTCTGCCATCGTCAGCGCATCCTTGTATCTAAGGTCTATCTCGTGCTGCGAGGGCGCAACTTCATGGTGGCTATATTCTACCTCTATTCCCATTTCCTCCAGCGTAAGAATTGTATCTCTTCGCAAATCACTCGCGGCGTCCAGTGTCGTCAAGTCGAAGTATCCGCCTTCATCCAGCACTTTGGGGTCCTTATCGTCTTCCAGATAGAAAAACTCCAGCTCCGGACCGATATAGAATGTGTAACCTTCCTCTTCCAACTGCTCCAGATTCCTTTTCAATACGTATCTCGGGTCGCCTTCGTAAGGACTGCCATCAGGTTGTAAAATATCACAGAACATCCTCGCAACGGCGTGCTCCTTTGGTCGCCAGGGAACAATCCGGAATGTTGCAGGGTCGGGTTTCGCGAGCATGTCGCTCTCGTCAATCCGTGCAAATCCTTTTATCGAGGACCCGTCAAAACCCATGCCCTCGTCAAAAGCGCCTTCTAATTCTTTTGGCGTGATTGCAAAGCTCTTCAACTGACCCAAAATGTCCGTGAACCACAGTCGCACGAACTTCACCTGTTGCTTCTCTACCGCTTCAAATACGTCTTCCTTCCTCTTTGCCTCTTTTTCCATGTTCTTATTCACCTCTGTATTTTAATGCTCGCTATCCCCTTCTAAAACTATTTGAGAACTTTTCAGAACTTTTCATAAAAATTATGAAAAACTTCAGGCAATCTCTAAGAAATACCTCTCCACGTATTCTCTCATTTCCTCATCTGATATGCAGGAAGTCCTATCTTCTTCGTATTGTCTTCTTATGTCTGCTTGTATAGCTTTAAGTCGAGGGTCTTTCTTTTCTATTTTCGGGTCTCTTCCTTCACCTCCAAAACCACCTTTCTCTCGCAATATTTCCTCGATTTTATGTCTTATCACTTTACTCCCTGAGGTCGCTCCTATCATCAACTTCCTCTCCGCTCCCACTATCTCTGGAGGATATGGCTCATAGATAAAAGGATTTTTTATCACTCCCGCAGTATGTATCCCACTTTCATGCGCAAACACGTTCCTTCCAACTACCGCTTTATTATCTGGCACCCTTAGCTCGACATTTTGTTCTATATAATCTGCAAATTCGGAAAGACATTCCAGGTTATATTTATGGAAATTTTCTACCCTTTGTTCCAGGAACACCAATACTTTTTCCAGTTCTCCCACTCCTGCTCGCTCTCCCATACCCAAAAATGTTAAATTCGCCCAGTTCGCTCCATACCACAACCCTGCAATGGAGACTGCCGCACCAAATCCATAATCATCATGTATATGCGTCTCTATGTTTCTTACACCTCTCCTCTTCAACTCCTTTATTATTCTTGGCACGCTATAAGGGAGGTCGTAAAGAAATGGAATACCATAGTTTAACGTATCGCATATTCGCATAATAGTATCAGGTGCACGCTTGATCATTTCCGTGATGAGTGGCAAAACAAATTCTTCTATATCTGACCTTGTTATGTCCTCCAGGTGGCACCTCACCTTTAGCCCATGGTCTAATGCATAATCAAAGGCTTCAAGATATTTCTCCGATGCCTCTTCTCTGCTTTTCAGTCCCAGCTTATCAAATATGTGTGCATCTGATACCGACATAAGTATTCCAGTTTCCTCTATTCCATCAGCTTCTATAACAAGGTCTATGTCCTTTGGATTTGCCCTTGCCCAGCCAGTAACCTCGGGTTTCTCATACCCACGGTCGAGCATCTCTTTCACTGCTTCTCGGTCGCTTTCGTTGAATAAAAACGACTCTGTCTTTTCTATCCCTACCCTATGTAAATACTCGTAAATCTTCACTTTGTGCTCCTTATGCATCATTATGCCAGGCATCTGCGCACCTTCTCTTATTGTCGAATCGCTTATATTTATGTCTTCAACTCCCCTATCTTCTGGTAGTCGTATCTTCGGCAGCTCTTTATAACTCCTATACATGCATTACCCACCCTCCTTTCATCACAAACTTTAAGAAAGTGTAATCAAGATGCTTTGGTAAAACTATTTGAGAACTTTTCACAAAAATTATGAAAAGGTAAATGGGGGATATAGACAAAAAAGAAAAGAGATTCCGCCCTCTTCCAAAATGCTACCACCCGACTTTTTCTCTGAATGACAAGGTTTTCTGGGCGATGGGTGAGGTGGCTAAAGAGAATATAGGATTATAATGGGAAAAATGAAACCGCCGGAGAGGGTCACAGTTGCTCTGGATGAAGAAACCTTTGAGGTATTCAAAAAGATGAGGGATGAGTTGAGAGTATCGCAAAGTGAGTTAATGCGTGAAGCATTGAAATTTTACAGTAAATATAGAACGCTCTTTGAGCCCGTTGATGCAGAGAAGGTGCGCACATATATCGAGATGCTTTCCACGGGCGAACATATCATAATGGATATAGACCACTGGCTCTTATTTTTGAATTTTATCGGATCGCATCCAGAGAAAGATAAGTTCTGGGAATCGCATAAAGCAATCTGCGAGGCGCATGCGGAGCAGTTCAAATACAAACTTTATCATGCAGAATATGTTCTAAAGCGACTTGAAGCTTGCAATCTCTTTAAATTACGCGAAGATTCAGAAAATGCGTTCACTCTGGTTTTTGGCCCGGATATAACCAGAAAATTCATTAAAACTGAGCTTGAGGAGATATTCGACGGGATGGGTCTCAAAGTGGACATAAAAGAAGATTTGGCAAAGCTGAGAGTGAGAGTCTTGCAAGATTTAAATCGCTAACTTTTTTGTAACCACAAGATTACACAGATTTTCAAAATAAAAAATAAAAAAAGAGTGAGGGGGATACCCTCACAAAGCTTCTTCTCCCCTCTCTCCAGTTCTAACTCGTATCGCCTCTTCGACTGGCAGCACAAATATCTTGCCATCGCCGATATTTCCCGTGTACGCGGTTTCTCGTATGATTTTCACTACCTTCTCGGCATCATCGTCTCGCACGACCATGTCTATTTTCATCTTTGGAACCATCTCCATCAGGTATTCGTCGCCTCTCCACATGAGTTTTGCACCCTTTTGTCTGCCTCTTCCTCGTATCTCCGTTACGTTCATGCTCACCAGTTTTTCCTTTTCTAACGCGTTCTTCACTTCGTCCAGCTTCTCAGGTCTTATTATCGCCTCTATTTTTTTCATTTTTATCCCCCTTTTTCTCCGGTTTTCGGCTCGTTTTCTCTTTCAATAACCGCTTCGCTCATACGTATTAGCCTCGTTGGTCTTGCTGGTTCTGAGTACACGAAATCCGGATACGTAATCACACCGTGCTCACTGATGTCGAGACCTGCAAGTTCCTCTTCTGGTGATACTCGTATCCCTAACGTATGCTTGAGTATGTAGAAGAGCAGGAAGCCAGTGCCGAAAGCCCATGCGAAGTTCACGACTACGCTTATGAGCTGACAACCGAAGAACCCTGCATTTCCATAGAGCAGCCCGGTAATGAACGGCGCCTCAGTTGCGTAATTGCCGTAGGTCCCGTCTGCAAACAAGCCAAGTGCTAAAAGCCCCCAAGTTCCGTTGAGACCGTGCACTGGTATTGCACCAACGACGTCATCCACTCCTCTTCGCTCAAGGAACCAGTAGCCGTAACAGACGACGAAGCCTGCTACTATGCCTATAACCACGGAAGCCCACGGAGCCACCCAAGCACAAGCTGCTGTTATCGCAACCAGACCAGCAACTGCACCGTTTACCGTCATCACCACGTCTGCTTTGCCGAACTTCTTCCAGGTGATGAACATCGCGGTCATTGCCGCAGCAGCAGCACATAAGTTTGTGTTCACGGCTATTACAGATATTCGCAGCTCATGAGCAGAAAGCGTGCTGCCCGGATTGAAGCCGAACCAGCCGAACCACAGGATGAAAGCGCCAAGCACTGCAAACGTGATGCTGTGTCCCGGTATTGGTATGGGCTTTCCTTCTTTGGTGTACCTGCCTATTCTCGGTCCCAGCAGCAAACAACCCGCGAGTGCGATATATCCGCCTACCGCATGTACGACACCCGAACCCGCGAAGTCAAGCGCACCGTATCCGCCTCCGAGTGTGGTCATGAAGTCCGCCGAACTCAGCCAGCCACCGCCCCAGAGCCAGTGCCCGTAGATTGGGTATATAAAAGCACAAATGACCACACTGTAGATGACGTAAACGCTGAACTTCGGTCGCTCTGCGATGGCACCGCTTACGATTGTCGCTGCTGTTGCACAGAATACCAGCATGAAGAACCAGGTCAGACTGGTGCCGACGTCGTATGCTTCGCCTGCCAGGAAGAAGCCATCCGTTCCCACGAGCAAATACGCGGAAGTGCCCATCACCAACGCAAAGCCAACGGCAAAGAAGGCAAGCGAACCCACTGAGTAGTCCACTAAATTCTTCATCAGCACGTTGGTAGTGTTCTTAGCCCGTGAAACGCCCGCTTCGAGCATTGCAAATCCCGGCTGCATGAACATCACCAGAAACCCGCAGATTAATACCCAGACATAGTCCACTGGTGCCCCCGGGTCATCTTCAAGCGTCCTTGCTCCTGTCGGGTCTCCTGCCATTACTCCTTGTGTCAGTGCCAGTATGACCACGAGCGCGAACACAAGCACGGCAGCCAATTGTCTTCGTCCTATCGGTGTTTCCCTTTTCTTTTCACTTTTCACTTTTTCCATTTTTTCCCTTTTTATTTACCTCCTGCTCTGACATTG
>JAUXHM010000148.1 GCA_030621535.1 Candidatus Methanophagales archaeon
TCATCTGCGTCCAATTATCAAAAATTATTCTTTCTTGTGAAAATCTGTGTAATCTTGTGGTTACATCAGAGGGTTTACATTTTACATTGTCTCAACGCTTCTTCCTTTAGCTTTTTCGCTCGTTTCTTTCCAACTCCGGGAACCATTTCCAGCTGTGTTATACCTGCTTTTGCCACTTCCTCAGGGTTCCTGAATCCAGCGGAATGCAATCCCCTTGCGATTACCCTGCCAACGCCTCTTATAGAAACCAATCCAAGCAGGTCAGTTTTAATACCGTGCCTTATCCTGTCCTTTAACATACTGAGTCGCGCACACATATTTTCCGCCTGAAGAAATTCTGCCATTCTCGACGCGGCATAACACATCCATCCCAGAACATAGACGTCGTTGTGTATTTCCCCGGGATATATTCCAAACTTCTCCTTCATCTCGGGGTACGTGCGTTCGCCAATCCATGCGTGTGCAACGATAGCACTACCCAGCGCATAATCGCCACCGTACAGCCATTCGATATTGTCGCTAAGGTTGGCTGCTATTTCCATCGAGGCTTTTACCTTCAGCGGAACCACCTCATCGCATTTGCATAAAAGCAGCAAGAGGTCGAAATCAGATATTTTTGTTCCTTTTTCCCTTTCCCAGGCATCCAAAGAGTGTATGCCTTCTCTCAGCTCCAATGCTGATTTTATAGACAAATACAGCCTTGAAGAAAGCATCCCGAAACCCGTAGCTTTTACTTCTTCTTCATTGCTGTTTGTCTTAGTTTTTGTTATGGTGATAAATCCTTCCTCTGATAAATCATCCAGTATGCAGTCCATCTGCGCTTTCACAAGTGCCATTTGAGTGCGGTTTTGATACGCATAGAAGGTACTGTCGAGGAATTCGTGGATGCTCGCCCTGTCCGTGCCTTTGCCCTTGCCTATGTGATTTGCACCCGCCACGATAGTTGCGAGAATCTGCTCGGTCATCGCTGCTGCGGAAAACTGCGATTCTGTGCGTTCCAAATCGCCATTTATGTAAAAATTCTCTATCTCTTCGCGCTCGTCCTCGCTCCTCGCAACGATAAGTCCTATTCCATATTTATCGTGTTCTGGTCTTCCTGCACGACCAAATACCTGTTTCACCCAGCACACGGGCATCGGTTCATTCCCACGTCCAAGCGTGAAGAACCTATAATTCCTGATTAAAACCGTTTTTGCGGGTAAAGAAACGCCCATTGCCAGAGTTGGAGTGCAGCAGATTACTTTTAATCCCACCCCTTTGCTCCTGAAACTCTCTTCAATCGCTTTTCGTTGCCCTGGATGCAGCCACGAGTTATGGTATGCGACACCTCGTCTGACCAGGTCGCTGAGGTCGTCCACACCGATGTCCACGCGTTCCGCGAGTTCGTCCAGCTCCTTGCTCGACACGTTCAGGTGTGCAGCGATTTTTCTTGCAAAAGAAGCCGAGCCTCTCTTTGTATTTACAAAAACAAGCACTTGCGAGCCCTCTTTCACTTCCTCTTCCACGCGTTCTATTATCTCGCGGTCGCCCTTTGCTGCCAGAAACACTTCCTCCTTTAACGGCACGGGTCTCCATTCAGAACGTATCAGGGCTGCTTGCAGCCAGTTGCCTAACTCTTCTGCATTTGGTATCGTTGCCGAGAGAGCAATGACCCTTACACGAGGATTGAAGCTCATAAACCGTGCCATTGCACCCTCTAACCTTGGTCCTCGTTTCTCATCACCCAACACGTGCACCTCATCCACTACCACAACCGAAATCTGCCTTAACCAGGCAGGTTTTAGGCGCGTGAGCGAGTCCAGTTTTTCAAATGTGAGTATCACGATGTCGTATCTCTCGAGATACCGCGAAGAACTTTCGTAATCGCCTGTTGATATGCCGACTTTTGCAATACCACCGTATTTAGCCTTAAAATTCTGATATTTCTCGTATGCCAGGGCATTTAGAGGTACTGCATAAAGACATTTCCCCGAAGCATGCAAAATTGAGTTTAACATCACCAATTCCGCTAACAGCGTTTTCCCGCTCGCCGTGGGCGAAGCGATGACGAAATTTTTGTTCGTATCGAGTAGTCCCGCCCGTATCGCCTCTTCTTGCGGCGGGAATAGCTCTACGTCGTTAGCCTCAACAAAGACGGATTCCAGTCCTTTTAAATTCAAATCTGATAGTTTCATCCTCGTTAGTACACACACATCTTAACTTAAATAGAAGAAGGTTATAGATTAAACATATAAAATCAATGAGAAATGACGAGGAAGCAAAAGAGAAAGAAGGGGAAGAAAACAAAATCCGCGGGCAGGTTTGGAGCAAGATATGGCAGGAAAATAAGAAAAGCCATTACAGAGATAGAAAGTAAGACGAACGCTGCACATAAGTGCCCTAAATGTGAACGGGACTCGGTATCAAGGGTAGGCACTGGTATATGGAAATGTTCAAAATGTGGCTTTACGTTTAGTGGCGGAACCTATATTCCGCAAACCACTATGGGTATTACCGCACAGAGGGCGATAAATAGAATGATGGACCAAGGGATAGAGATAGAGACAGAAGCGGGAACAGCGGCAGGAGCAGGAACAGAATTGCCGGGAGGAGGGGAAGAATAAAGATGGCATACTATTGTTTGCGATGCAAAAAAACGGTAGAGATAAAGACCGGATACCCCAGTGTAAGATGCCCGTACTGTGGTTATAGAGCTTTGAGGAAGGAAAGACCAACAGCCGTGGTGAAAAAACTAAAAGCAGAATAAATAAACCACGAGATTTCACGAGATTAACACAAGATGAAAAAAGAAAAGAAAAAAGAAAATAAATTATTGACACTGATTAACACAGAAAAAAATTAAATCTGTGTAAATCCGTGTAAATCTGCGTCTTAAATAAGTAGAAGTTATACTTTATATACAAAAATGAACGTCGAAGCGAAATTTGTGTTTCAGGATGAAGAAGCGGTAATAAAAACGATATACGAGTCAATACGTGAAGAAGAGGAGGGGGAAAGGGAGAAGGGGAACAATGATAAAAGACGTTCTTTTGTT
>JAUXHM010000138.1 GCA_030621535.1 Candidatus Methanophagales archaeon
TTAGAAGAATTAGCGGCATTAGTTCGCAGCCGGATGGCTTCTCAGCCTCGGGCTCGTCACAGTATTCTAGAACTGCAAGGACTGGGCAAGAAAATCTGGCAGGATATTGATGCTCAAGAATTCATCTGATTTATATAACAACAGAAAATATAAATTTATTGGGATATAGGTGAAAGAAAAATATGAGCGAAACAAAACCGCGTATAAGAATATTGGAAGACGCAGGGTATAGAGTGATTACGAGGAATGAGGATGGGACTCCGAGGCAAGTATTGAGGGGTTTTGTAAAAGAGGGAGATTATGGGAAGTTTATCGCCGTAGAAACGCACTGGGTGCAAAAAATGGATGGTGAAAAGATAGTAGACAGCCAGTGGGCGAGAAAGACGTACACCTTCCCTCCTGATAAGAAGGGAGCATTGGAGAAGTGGAATTTTGTAAAGGAACTGATAGAGGAAGCTTTAGGCGCTGGTACCGATCTGGAGAAAGAAGTAGAAGAGGAATTCGGCGAGGAACTCGAAGGACTTGAGGAAGAGCAATAGTAGTTGTAGTTCTCCCACAATCGATCACTTCCGGAGATAGATAAAAAGCAAAGCAGCAGCAGGTGTGATTTTGACTTTTGCACTTGCTAATTTTATCCTTTTTTTTACAAAAAGAAAACCTGTGCTAAAAGAAAAGGTTTCTCGTGAAATAAACCCTTTCAGGGTTTTCGGGGACGTGGGCAGAGCCCACGATGTGTAATCTTGTGGTTATAAATTTTGGAATGGCTATAGTTTCGCATTTCTATATTTAAAAAATCTCTTTGCGGACTCTTCCGCTCTATCTGTAAGCGTCACATGGTAATCCGCAGGGAAACAGTTTTTATACGGGAACTGAGCAAACCGGTAATCCATTAGAATGATGATGCAGCGGTCATGCTCGCTTCTTATACCCCTGCCTGCCGCTTGCAAGACCTTTGTTATCGCAGGATAGTAGTAACCATAAAGCTTTCCCTTTTCAGTCCCAAATTTACCCATATAATACCCCTCCACCGTTTTTACCTCCAGTGTAAGCGGACTTAACGGCAGTCCAACCACGATAATCGCCTTTAACATATTGGATTCAAAATCCATGCCTTCGGAAAACGAACCGCCCTGCACGGCAAGCAATATTCCCCCGCTGTCCACCCTAAGCAGTTCATACAGCCTGTTCTTCTCTTCCTTTCTCATCTCTCTTCGCTCTACTATCGCCTTTCTCCTTACTTCTTCCGGTAAATATACTGCAATGTCCCTTTGAAGTGCATACGAAGGGAAGAAGACCGCCATGCCACCCTGGACGTATTCGGCAACTTCTGCTATCTTTCCCGCTATCTTACGGTACATCTCCTCGCCCCTTTTCGTATATTTAGTTGTGAGCCCTCTTGTAACGACAATCAATCGGTTTTCCTCTGGAAACGGCGACTTATACTCACGCAGAACTATTTCTTTACCTTTGATTCTATCCGAAGATGCGCCTAAAATCTCTGCGTACATCTCGGCGGGGCATAGCGTGCCGCTCATCATTATGGTTGAATGCGCCCCTGCGAATACCGGTTCGCTCACTATAGAAGGGTCAAGCAACTTGAAGTGCAGGGACGGATTTTCATTGTGCTGCGAAGCCGAGAATATCCTCAAGCATTTCTCGCTTGTTCTCCACTCATCGAGGAAATCGGCGATATTGAGAACGTTTCTCTGCAGCGCCTCATCTCTATATTTTGTGTTTCCTGCGGTTTCCGCCCGACTTGGATATTGTAACGAGCGTCTATTTTTCAGGTTCTGGAGCACACGCCTATCCTCCGCAGACAGTATATATTCCGCGTCTCCAGAAGTCTCAGAACGTTCTCCAAAGCTTCTGAGTGAGTTTACAAAGTCATCGTAACTTATCGCTTCTATTCTCCGCCGCAACACCTTCCCCATCTCGTCCACCAGAAAATCCCTGTCCACGTTCATTTCTTCCTTTTTGTTTTTTCGCGCTACCATAGCCAATTTCGCGAAAATCCTTTCCAATTCCATAAGGTTGCCGTATATCTCGCGATTTGTGTGGCGGAGACCACGTGCAGCTTCGGTTATGGTGCTCATACGCAATTCACTGCTGAGATTGTTCCTTATACGGTCCGGGAGGTTATGCGCTTCGTCAACGATTACAATGACGTCTTCCAACCCCTTCCCTATTTTCTCTAATACCGTTTCTGCAATATCCGATGAAAAGAGGTAATTATAGTCGCAAACGAGCACGTCAGCGGATTCACCCACTTCCAAAGCCGCCTTGTAGGGACATACACCTCTGAAACTACACCATTCATACAGTTCCTCCACGTGCATTATCTCTTTTCTTATACGCCGCTGCGCTTCTTCATCACGATTAACGAAATAACGGCATCTTCGGTTCTTCTGCTCGGACCTGCAAAATTCACTGAATAGCGAGTAGAACTCACGGTATATAGACCCCGCTTTTGCTCGTGGGCACATAGATTGCTTAGAAATAATATCAACAACCACGAAATTGAGTTTCGCATGCTCTTTTATCAGTCTGAGTGTATCAATCGCTATTTTATGCTGACTGCGCTTGGACGTAAGGAAAAAGACGGTTTTATCGTTTTGAATGGCGTACTGCAACGCAGGAACGAGAACGGCAACGGTTTTTCCTATCCCGGTAGGTGCATGAGCCGCGAGGATGTTCCCACCCTCTACAGCCTGTTTCACGTCTTCCATAAACTCTCTTTGCCCTTCTCTTATTGACGGGAAAGGAAAAAAGAAAGGTTTATCTTCTTCCATCGCATTAATTAATAACTAAAAATTGTTTTTAATTTTAATTTTAAGGAATCTATTAACTAACAGAAACAAAAGGGAAGGAGAAGAGGGAGGAGAAGGAGATGAAAATGAAAGTACTGGTGTATCCGCCAAATAGTATGATTCTGTCGGATTTAGTGGAAAGAGAAGGGCATGAGGCGTTAGTATTGATGCGTGAAATAGGAGAGCACGTGCGGGATGCGGAAATAGACGCACCACCGATAAACATCACCGAAGAGGATTTAAAAAGGGCGTTGAGATATGTATCAGTGGAAGAACCCGCGGGATTAAAAGGAAGAATAGGACTGCTCGCTCCGCTGCTGGAGAAGGCAGAAGCCTCGATAATACTGAGTGATGCACCACCCACCTACGGCTGTATGGGCTGTGCCGTCGCTGATGAATTCTTCAAGTTCTTGATAAGGAAGCGCGAGATACCGACGTTGGAGGTGCGGTATGAAGGAGGAGAAAGGATGGATGAGATGGTCACAGA
>JAUXHM010000055.1 GCA_030621535.1 Candidatus Methanophagales archaeon
AGATATGCAGTGAGTAAAAACTAAAAGAAGAGTAGAAGAATAGAAAAAACACGGTTTAAAAAATCCGAGATGCATGGGGATTTACCCTCAAACTTAATTTAGGAAAGTTTGACAAAAACGCTACGCAAGCTTCGTAGCAGGGTACTGTGGTAAGTGCATCCGAGCGCCGAGGTGGGGCGCGATGATAGAAGTACCAATAACGAAAAGGAGGTGATAAAAAAAATGCCGTACGCACTAAGCATACTTAAAGTCAAGGACTATGCCAAGTGGAAATCGGGTTTCGATCGTGAGGATGGCGTTGCCCTGCGTAAGGCTGGCGACATGAAGTCGTACCAGCTTTTCCAGACCGGTGATGATCCCAATAAGATTGTGCTCCTCACCGAATTTGATAATTTGGACGTTGCTCGGAAGTTCATACAATCCGAGGAATTGCAAGAGGCGAGTCAGCAGAGTGGTGTAGTTTCTATGCTTGAGACATACTACCTCGAAGAGGTTGAAAAGAAGTCCGTGTGATTGACAAGCTAACAGATGCAAGTGGTGAAGTCTTGGATGCTAATGTTACGTGGTGGGCTGTCTTTCTTTCAACTCGAAACTCTTTGAGTTTTGTCCTTCGTTCGCACTCGGCTAACAGCGGATAAAAGGGAACTCAAAGGTTCTCACAAATTTGACTATCGGCTTTTATTTGCGAGATGCCACACGCCATTGCAAAAATACGCAGGTTTTTTATAGTTATAACACAGACGTGATACCCAATGCTTTCCATAAAAAAAGTAAGCAAGCACTTTGGCAGCATAACCGCCGTTAAGGACGTAAGCTTTAGAATAAAGAAGGGAGCGATAGTCGGCCTTGTGGGGCCGAACGGCGCGGGAAAATCAACGCTCCTGAACGTCGTCAGTGGCGTCTATTTACCCAGCTCGGGTTCTATCGTATTCGACGGGCGGGACATAACAAACCTGAGCCCCAATAAAGTATGTAAGCTGGGGATTGCTAAGACATTCCAGCTTGTACACTCGTTCCCTGAACTCTCCGCATTTCAAAACGTCCTTGTAGGTGCGTTGTTCGGTAACTCGGGGAAAATCAGCTTCGTGGAAGCCCGGGACAAGGTAGAAAAGAATCTTGAATTCGTGGGCTATCCGTTGGATAAGAAAAATTACCCGGTAAAAAACCTTAACGTTGTCGAGCTTAAGCGGGTACAACTTGCGAGAGCTCTTGCAACCGACCCGAAACTGCTCCTGCTGGATGAGGTAACGACGGGGTTAAATCCGAAAGAGAGCAATGATGCAATCTCACTGATACAGAAAATCCGGGAGTTTGGAATAACAATACTTATGGTTGAGCATGTTATGAGGGTTATAATGAATGTCTCCGACAGTATTGTTGTACTACACCACGGAGAAAAAATAGCAGAAGGAACACCCGCCGAGATATCAAAAAATGAAAACGTTATAAACTCATACCTCGGACAAAAAACATATATGTGAGAACAAAAAAATAAATTGTTGACACAGATTAACGCAGATTAACACAGATGATTAAAATCAACACTGTTAAGCTAAAATAAGTCCGCGTAAATCAGTGTAAATCTGTGTCTCAAATAGAAGAAGGTTATAGCTATACAATGCAATATGCTCGATATAAAGGACTTAAGCGTCTACTATGACAAGGTGCAGGTGCTGTGGGATGTATCCTTCGGCATCGAAGAGGGCGAGGTTGTAACCCTGCTCGGCTCTAATGGAGCCGGGAAATCAACCACGGTAAAGACCATCCAGGGCCTGCTTAAATCAAAGACAGGCAGTATAAGATTCGAGGATAAGCATATTGAGGGACTACCAGCATACAAGGTGGTGAACGAGGGGATTGCTCTAGTTCCCGAAGGTAGAGAGATATTTCCGAAGATGAGCGTTCTTGAAAACCTTGTTTTAGGTGCTTACGTGCCAAGAGCAAGAGCAAAGGAGTTACGTGAACAAAATCTCGAATGGGTACTCAAACTCTTCCCGAAACTTGAAGAGCGTAAAAAGCAGCTCGCAGGTACAATGAGCGGAGGAGAACAGCAGATGCTCGCCATAGCACGCGCTCTGATGTCAAAACCAAAGCTTCTGATGCTCGATGAACCTTCCCTCGGATTAGCTCCGGTAATCGTATTACAGGTATTTGACATAATCAAAAAGCTGAATGAAGAAGGTGTTACCATATTGCTTGTGGAACAGAACATACATCATGCACTTGAGATTTCTGACCGCGCATACGTTCTGGAGAAAGGCAGGATAATTCTGCAGGGAAAAGGTTCGGAGCTTCTTGATGACGAGTATGTGAAAAACGCATACCTGGGAATTTAACATGCTCAATAAGAGGTCATTTATGATGCATGATGCCGGATACAGGATACATGAGGAAGGAATATGGCATTTTGGTCGTATAAGATTTTGGAAATATACCAGTTAAGTCATGATTAGGTAATTAAAATTCGTAATTAACGCTGTGGAATCCGGTCATAAATCATAGTCCTGCATCTTGCATCTTGTATCCTGCATCCTGAGGCATTCACAACCGAAGTCTTGCTTTTATCTTCTCCGGGAGAGACACAAGCCCTTTTGGCAGGAATATCACAATAAGGATAAGGACCAGCCCAATTAGTACGACACCCTCATAGACCAACCCGAAAGACCGTAGAACCTCCCAGACAAATGTAATTACGACCGTACCAAGTATTGGACCTCCAATGGTGAAGAGGCCTCCGCTTATAGAATATATTATCGGCCAGAAGGATATGTCAATGCCGTAAACCTCTGGGGTTATGTACCCAAAATGATGTATCTCTAATGCTCCGGCAATCCCGGTGAAAAATGCGCTTATGGCAAACGCCAACAGCTTATATTTTATAATATTGATGCCCATCAACTTTGCTTCAAGCTCGTTCTCCCGTATTGCCTCCAGAGCGAGCCCCACCCGCGACTTCGTTATCAGGTAGATTATGACGATTGCCACAACCGTTATAAGTAGCATGACGTAATACTCATACAGGATATAATTGGGTATCGTTACGGGAATTAATTTTTTCACGGGGATGCCGTCCCAGCCTCCGGTAAGCCACGAAAGCTCCGTGGTTATCGTATGGACGATAATCGCGAACCCGAAGGTGACCATACCGAGAAACCACTCTCTCAACCGCACACAGGTAAGACCTATTAGAACACCAATAAACGCAGCAAATAAACCACCCGCAAGTATTGTCACAAGCGGGTGAAGGCCAAGGCTCCGTGCGATAATCGCAGAGGTATAACCGCCAATACCGAAGAATGCGGCATGCCCTAACGAACCCTGTCCCGAAAGAGCAAGCAGGTTCCACGCCGAAGAATAAATGATAAAAACGAGCATTATAATTAAAACCGTCAGCAGGTAGTGATTGATTCCAAAAATCAGGGGTATTAGTAACGCAACCACCAATGAGAGAAGTCCAATCCAGGTTTTTATGTTCTGCCTATCTGATTTCATCTTACTCTCCCTTCTCCCCGAATATGCCTGTCGGCCTTATTACGAGCACAATGATTAGAATAAAGAATGCTATTGTGTCTTTCCACGCCGTGAATGACATTTCAACCCCGAATACCGCCACAAAAGATTGCATGAGGAACGGCACAATGTTTTCTGCAATGCCCAGCGTCAAGCCAGCGACAATGGCACCGGGTATACTACCCAGCCCACCGATGATTATGACCGCAAACGCCTTTATTGCTGGTATAGAGCCCATATACGGATTTACCATTTGACCGCTTATCATCCATAAACTACCTGCTACCGCAGCAAGCGTGGAACCCAAAGCGAAACTGAGCATGTCCATTCGTTCCACATTAATGCCCATTAACGAGGCTGCTTCGCGGTTCTGGCTTGCGGCACGCATTGCTCTACCAACGGTGGTTCGCTTCATGAAGACATGAAAGACAATCAAGATGATGAATGTAATCACAATAATGGCAACGTAATCCAGTGGCAGCGTGATAGAGCCTATGGAGACAGAGATGCCACTGTACGGGCTGTGAATAGACCGTGAGTCTGCGGACCATAACAAAGCCGCTAAATTCTGGAATACATAAATCAATCCAAGACTGAGAAATATCTCATTCAATTTCCCGGTGCCCAATATTGGTCGGAAACAAAGCCGTTCAATAAGCACCCCTAAGAATGCCATAAGAAGCACGACCACAGGGATTATGAGATAAGGATTTATCTCGGAATATGTATAGACCCAGAAGGTCGCGTATGCAGCAATCATCAACAATTCGCCGTGAGCGAAGTTTACAACCTTCATAACACCAAAAATCAGGTTCAGACCGATGGCTAAAAGGATGTAAATGCAGCCCGCATACAGACCCCATGCTAAAATAAGAAGGAAAACACCTGTATCCATGGTTTTAGTTAAAGAATAAAAGAATAAAAAGGGATTGCTTTTTTTCAAGAAAACAGAAAATAAATTATGGACACAGATTAACGCAGATTAACACAGATGATAAGAATCAGCACGGTTAAACTAAAATAAATCTGCGTAAATCAGTGTAAATCCGTGTCTTAAATAGAAAGAAGCTATACTTTATATACAATAAAAAAGAAAAAAAGGGGATTATGCACCCCCTGTTCCTGGCTCGTACCAATCCGGCAGTACAAAATCGGTTTCCTTTACGCTCTCTGGCCAGACTATCTTTGGTCTTGTTTCTCCCGCTGCTTCGTCCATGATTAACTGCTGCATATAAAGTGCGAATTTGCTCTCTCTGTAATCGGACGAGAACGTTATCGTATTACCTTCCATCACCTCGATAATCTGCGGCATCTCGAGTTCGGCGAGCGAAGCCCTGGCCTTCTCTTTATCCACGCTATTGGCGTTCTTAATCGCTTCGGCTGCGATGTAAACACCCTCGTATGTTGATGCACCCATCATACCCGGCGGTGCGCCCCATTTGCTCTTGAAGTCGTCTCTGAACTTTAGTACGTTACTGCGTATTGCTCCTGCGGGGTTGGCATAGGGTCCAAACCTGCTCTCCTGTATCGAGTATTCGCCCCATTCTCCTACTCCTGTGTAGTAATCCGGGTGGTCATTACACTCAACAGAGAGGTAGATTGTGTTCAAACCAACGTCCCGCCTGCCCTGCGCCACTATGAGTGTCTGCTCGTTAAGGAACGCAGCAGGATAGACAACGTCCGGTTTGGCTGCTTTTATCATGGTAAGAACCGCCCGAAAGTCCGTCTGGCTCATCACGAACTTCTCTGCAGAAACTATCTCCATGTTCAGGTTGTTATTCTCTATCGTCTTCTTTATACCGTCATAAACGCCTTCACCATAGGCACTGTCTTGATAGATAACCCCAAGCCTCAGCGGTCGGTCCGCAGCGAAATCGGATTTTGTGTATATAGCTGGTTTTACTGCATCATCAACAAACAACAGCGTTGACTCGGGATAGTCGTCAGTAGTCGGGCAGTGATGGAAGAAATAAGACGTATCTATATCTGTCCTTCTTGTCATTATCGGAGAAGATGCCCCGGTAATTATAAAAGGCACCTTATGCTCTGCTGCAACTACCTGATCAGCTTTCGTTATTCCGCTCGAGAATCCACCGATTAATATATCCACCTTGTCCACCGTAATGAGCTTTGTTACAGCTTTAACACCGCTTTCTCTGCTCGTTTCCGTATCCCCCTTGATTAGCTTCACCTTCATGTTAACGCCGTTAACCGGTACACCGCCCTTCGCATTTATCTCATCGGCAGCCAGAACGGCTGCTTGCCACATGTCCGTTCCCGTAGTACTTGCGCCACCGGTAACTGGAGCGACAATGCCAATTTTTATCTCTCCTGCTGCTTCACCCGGCGTTTCTCCCGTTTTCTCTACACAGCCTGCAAGCAACACTGAAATCACCAATACCGTAAATAAAATCCCATACCTGTACTTCTTGTTCATGTTTTATCCAATACCTCCTACTGTTTTCAAATGCAGAAACTATTTAAAGTTTTCTATTTTATCTTTTTTAAGGATGATAGAAATGGAGAACAAAATTTTCAATTCGGTATTTGAACGGGTCAGGAACGAATCCTACGCAAAGAAACTGGGGATGGAACTGGTAGAATTGGATGAGGGGTACTCAAAAGTTAAAATGACCTTCAAAGATGATATGGAGAATATCTTTGGTATGGCGCATGGAGGAGCGATATTTTCGTTGATGGATGAGGCCTTTGAAACGGCGGCGAACTCACACGGAACCGTGTCGGTCGCGCTCAGTATGAATGTTACCTACATAAAACCCGCTTCGGCTGGGGACGTGTTATACGCGGAAGCGAAAGAGGTGAGCTTATCCGGCAGAATTGGCACGTACGCTATCAGCGTTGAAAATGAGCGAGGCGACTTGATTGCTATGTGTCAGGCGCTGGTTTACAGGAAGAAGGACAAATTGCCGTTTTTGGATTGACCGCGATCTACAAAGAAGTGTTTATTTCTATTGCAACCCACCCTTAAAGAGATAAATAGGGATGGCATCAAATAAAAAATATGTGGAACTGCTCTGGGCAGAAAAATATGACAATTATGAGAAAGGCGAGAAGATGCCAATTGAAAAGCCAAATCTCCCTTTTCAAGTTGTGGAAACAGTAAACAAGCCGAGAATAAAAGGTGGCTATATAGACCCTTCTTTATTATTTCCAGAGGATGAATATCCGCAAAACTACCCAAAAGATTGGAAGAACCTATTTATATGGGGCGATAACAAACTCGTGATGAGTTCGTTGATAAAGCAGGGCTGGGCTGGCAGCATCACATGACAATGGTCCTGTTGGCGATGCTCTTCCTGCTAACCTTACAAATGAAATGGAAAGGCAAAGCTCCGATGCTTACGATACAGGATGTCAGGGGGATTCTGGGGGTGATATTGCCAAGGAGGAGGATAACAAAGAAGAATATACTTGAGATCGTTAAGCGGAAGCATAAAGCGAGGGAATCCGCAAGGAAGTC
>JAUXHM010000081.1 GCA_030621535.1 Candidatus Methanophagales archaeon
GAATTTTTTAAGCACCGCAGCAGCTTCGTCTTTTTCCATACCCAGAAACCGTATTAAAACATCGTATTTATCGTGCAATCGCACAGGAACACGGTTTCCAAGTCGCTTGTAGGCTTCTATCCGTGAATCCCGCTCATCGGCTTCAAAATGCCGGGCTATATGCTCCTCCAAACCCGCTGATTCTTCGTAAGTCACGCAAATGAGCGGAACCCCCGTCTGCTCATACACCTGCTTTATATCTATAATGTTAAACCAGCTGATGACGCATCCATTTAACATCATTATATTTATGTCTGCACGTTGCAGCGATTCAAAAACGTGCAATATGCCCTTTGTGGCGTCCATTCCGCCAACGGTGACTTCTCCGAAGGAGAAACCGTCTATAACGAGATCCGAACGCATAACCACGCCTGCAAGCACGGATTTTTTATCGCCCTGCTTGAAGCTTTCGGCAATACCAAGCACCCGTATTCCCCTTTTATTTACGTGTAATGCCATATGTTCAAAGTTCCTATTTAGGACGCAGATTTACGCGGATTTACGCAGAAAACTATTTCCTCAAATTATCAAATGCCTCACGTTTAACTTCCGGTTTAGTGCCAAAATTAAGTTTAAAATCCTGATTATCTGCGTCCGATTATCAAAAATTATTCTTTCTGGTCTTGTGCCAATCTTGTGGAATCTGTGGTTTTTACCCCGCTACTGGTACGATTTGCTCTCCCTCTCCTTTTGCTCTCTGTACTTCCTTCTTAACACGGGGTCGCCGCTCAGTCGCTCTATCTCCATGTCCAATTTATCGTCCAGCTTCGCCTGCTTTTCTGAGATATATTCCTTACATAGCGTATGCGTGGAGTCGGAAGAATATTGCTGGACACCCGCCAGAACAATCGCTAAATTCGAGTTTTTCTGTGGCGAAATCAACCCAAACGGGACGGGCGCGCCCATACCCATAAGTTCTTTCAGCTCATTGTCTATTTTTCCTACTTCCAAACCAAATCCTATTGCCTCATTCTTCCCCGTCTGTTCCGTTTTTAGCTGCCATACGCGTTCCGGGTCGGAAATGAACATATCATACCTGCCTTTTGGATTCATCCCGGCAAGTACTTTCCAATCACTCTTATCGCTATCCTTGCCTTTGTCCCATCTCTTTTTCAATATCCTCGTTATTTCTGCTGATGATTTTATCCCCATGTTGCACGGCACCACTCAAATGTATATTTGATTCCATTTATACAATAAGCTTACTGCTATATAAAAATAACTATGGAAAAAGATAGAAAGGTCCGCTATATAAAAAAATCCATCGCATTAGGTATCCTTATCAGCTTGAGCTCATTTGTTGTTATCCTATACCTCACGGTAACGGAAGAAACGGTAAAAGCACTTGTCACCATTCATCCCGGCTATCTCATTGCCGCAATTATCGTACATATCTCCGCTTGGGTCGTGTGGAGTGTAAAATTAAAGGTGCTGACGAGTGCGACAGGAAACCGTCTGCGGCTTGTGGATGCATTGAAGATGGTTGTAACAAGCGTATTTGCTGCTGCCATTACGCCTTCTCATGTGGGTGGCGAGCCGGTGCGTATATATATGCTGACGAAATCGGTACGTGTAAGTGATGCAACGGCGATAATCTTCTGTGAACGATTCCTTGACCTTATATTTTTAATCTTGATGGCTCCACTGGGTCTTTTTATCTTTAAAGACTATATATTCCATAGTATTAATTCAGGATTTTTTGCTTTTTTATGTCTTGCGGTTCTCCTCGTTGTTATCGTCCTGACACTGGTTGTATCATTGTTCCGTCATCCAGAATGGTACCTCACAGGTCTGTATAAGCTTTTAAGGCACATAAAAGGACAGGATAAAGCAAAAAAGCTCATTGACATGGTGCGTGAAAATCTGTATGCATTCATTACAAGCATGAAGATGTTTATTACGCAGGGCAGGCGAGAGCTTATTGGGGCGTTGATATGCACGGTCATATACTGGGCGATGGAGTTCTTCATTGTATCGTTGATTTTGATGGGGCTTGACTCACCGCCCTTCATTGTTCATGCGTTTGCTGCACAGGCAATACTTACGTTGTTTGTTCTTATACCCCTATCACCGGGTGGCAGCGGAGTGGCGGAATTTGGATTTTCCGCTTTGTTCGCTCTATTCGTGAAATCCTCTATCCTCGGTATAGTGGTGATTCTATGGCGGCTCATCACGTATTACCAGAATCTCATTGTTGGTGGTGTTGTAGGATTAAGCATTTTGAAAGCTATGAATGAGAAGCGTTAGAGGGATCATCGTTTTTTTATTCACGCCAGGGTCAGGATTCGAACCTGAGCGTCCCTTACGGGACAGTGACTCTCGAGGCCACCGCATTTGTCCACTCTGCCACCCTGGCTTTAATTAATCTCCCGTTGAACTCAAAAAAAGGGTTTTACAAGGAGCGTAACAAGCCAACTGAAATATACTATAAGGGTAGACCGAATAAAAGTGCCAAGAACCACTGCAAGCAAGGTCATCAAAGGCGTCATTCCTATCAGCCTACCTATTATTGAGCCTACCGCCGACCCGGTCCATTGAAATGGGAATATGACCAAAATAACAACCCCTATGAACCCGAATCTCTCCGCCCATTTGTATTTTCGTATCGCCTTTTCCCCGCCTTCCTCCGCTCTTTCTACAAGTTTTCCTAAACCGGGTATCTTCTTTGCATAATCGAAGTTCCAGACCAAAAACAATGCGAGAACGCCATCAGTAAAAATGAGGAAGGATATGAGCGCTATACCGGGAATATCAAGTGTTAAACCAGCAACAACAGCAGCTAACGGACCCCCAATAGGTACAAAAGAATAAATGCTGAACACGGTTGCATATTTTGTGTATGTCTCAGGACCGGCGAGCCAGAATAACAGCACCGCTACGCCAGCGATACAAAAAGGAATAATGAATTTTGCTAAGGCTATTAGCCTCACATCCTTTATTATTTCAATCTGTTTCTTCAATTCCATTTCTTTTCCTTTCTTTTCCTTTAAGACAATTAAACTAAGAAATCATTAGATATAAATAAATTAGGGGAAAGGAAAATGAAACTGAGAATAGTCTATGATAACGAGGCGAAAGAGGGATTGGAGAGCGATTGGGGGTTTTCATGTCTGCTCGAAGCAGAGAAGAAAATACTGTTTGACACGGGTGCGTCGGCTGAAATTTTATCGCGTAATATGCAGCGGTTGGGTCTAAAAAAAGAAGATATTGAAATTATCGCACTATCGCACGAGCACTGGGACCATATTGGCGGTCTTGATGCCGTGTTACATCAAAATGTCGCGGTGTATGTACCCCATTCATTCACGAGGGGAACAAAGAAAAGCATTGAGGAAAAGGCTGCTGAAGTCGTTGAGGTGTCGGGACCTGCGGACATTGTTCCCGGAGTTCATACAACGGGAGAGCTCAGGGCAGGAGCAGGGATAAAGGAGCAGTCGCTGGTCTTGGATACAAAAGAAGGCGTAGTTGTTTTGACCGGTTGTGCGCATCCGGGATTGGAAAACATTTTAGAGGCGGCAAAGAGGTACGGAGAACTCTACGGTGTGATAGGCGGTTTTCATGGGTTCGATAACCTGAAGTCATTAGAGACGCTGAAAATGATAATACCCTGCCACTGCACGGTTCGTAAGGAAGAGATAAGAAGGATGTATCCGGAAAAAGCCGTTTGGTGCGGTGCTGGTGTGGTAATAGAGATTTAAACCCTTTTCTTTAAAAGTTTTAAGAAACGTTTTATCAACAAACTTCTTCTAAAAGTTTGACCAAAAATGCTTTGCGGCTTCGCAGAAAAGAAAAGCGTTTTAAATATAAGTATTCCTTATGATTAATCGGTGAATATAAAATGTCTGAAGAAGAGAAGGTTAACCGCAAAATTAGATGAAATTGTGGCTAAACTGAGGACAATAAGATGGAAACCACCGAAAAGATTGTAGAGTCATACTGTCGCTATGTTAAAGGTTGGTTTACTATCTCAAATATTAAATGTTCAGGGCAGTATGAAATTGACCTTCTCGCTGTTGACCCATCATCTAACACCGACGTTAAACGTTATCATGTTGAGTGCGGTGTTTCTATCTCAGGTGCCTATTCGAAACTAACAGGAAAAGAGTTTTCACAAGAGAGGCTCAAGAAACGTGTTGAACAGGCTGGTCAGCGGAGAACTATAGGATATTTTATTCAGCGAAAATTCGGTCCAAAGGAGGTGCTTTCCGAATTAGAAAAATACTGTTTCAAGAAGAGTAATTATACAAAAGTAATCGTGACTTGGGGTTGGACAGCAGAAGCGAAGGAAGAGGCAGACCGGGAAGGTATTATCCTCTGGGATTTTCGTGATATCTTAAAGGGGATCGCTGAAAGCTGTCGTGGTAAGAAGACATATTTCACGGATGACACCCTTCGGACCATTCAGCTTTTCCAAAAAGCAGGTTAACGATGAGCATGACCACAACCTCATCTAACAGCATGTTTGCGGTTCGCCCCGCTCACCCAAATGCCTTCGGCACTTCGCAAACACGCAAAACGTTATAACACAGAACCAACACCGCTTTAAAGCACAGTTATTAGGACCCTACTGAAAGCACAACCGGATCATGTCCCAAAAATTCCGCAGCAGTCATAACTTTCTTTTTTGCTCCCTTAGCCGTATTCCACACCCTTTCAGTCCTTTCCCTGAATTTCCTATCCCGCGGCAAGTGATGGTCGTAAATAATCAATTCCGCATCAATTTCATGTACTATTTTCACTGCATTCTCCACTGCCCGGTTTAAATTAATCCGGTTCAGCAAATAGCCAAACATGTAGGTCATAGGACCATCCAGAATCAGCACCTGTGGATTTTCGTGGATTATTTGCTGCGCATAATCCTCGATTATAGGACCGTCGAGGTCAGAAGAATGAATAAATTTCTCGTTTTCATGCTCGACAATGGTATAAAACACCCACCCCACGCGTGAGAACTCTATTCCATGAAACAGCGGTTTACTGAATCGAAGCGTGGTATCACCGAATTTAAACGCTTTGTCTTCTGGATATTTCACTTTAAGCGAAGGAAAGTTGAGTTCAGGAATCGCTGGATTTTTAGCCCAGTTAGCAACTCTGCCATCAAACCATCGCTTCCCTTTTTCAAAAAGTTCTGACCTTCTTTTATTATAATCGCCGAAATCCTTATGGCGGGCTATCGGTAACTCTGCCAATGGGTCAGGATATTTTTTCCTTCTTCCCTTTGTTTTCATTAATGATTCAAGATTTTTTTCCCCATAAGTCGCACAGATAGAGGAATAGAAACTGGTTGCTCGTGCTCGCTGTGAGTCATTTATGTATTCATTGGGATTTTTTGCGAACACCAGCTTATCCTTATAAATGCTCAAATCGGTTGGGAAGTAATGGTCATAATGGTA
>JAUXHM010000140.1 GCA_030621535.1 Candidatus Methanophagales archaeon
ACCACGCCATAGAGGGCTACATTAGACGATTCCTTGACGATTATTCTAAAATCCTCTTCCTCCTCCAGTTGGTCGCTTTTAATCTTCACTGTCACCTTGTAATCGCTGGGCGTAATATCACCGGGAGGCGTTATTTTCATCGTGAAAGTCTCGCTATCACCAGGGTTCAAACTCGTCACCTCTTTCGGATATATCGTCGCAGTCCAACCCTCTGGAGCGCTTATCTCCGGTTTTATATTCGTTATCGTACCGCCCTTACCAGCATTTGAAGCGGTCAGCTTGATAGAAGCCTTCTCACCCCTTTTTACCTCATAGCTAAGCTTGCGGGAATACAACCTCATTTCATAGCTCCCACGAACTTTTAACGTAAGATTAAGCTCATACCCCCCAGTAGAAGATTGAATTAAGCTTGTAAAGTTATATTCCCCTATCTCCACATCATACGGAGGAACGAACTCCAAATACAACGTTTTCTCTTCTCCCGAGCCGACGAATAGCTCAGAAATGTCCTCTTTTCCTTCCTCCGTCTCCTTATACCTGGAATACCAATCCAGGGGTAATCCTTCAATATCCAATCCATACGTATCGTCCGCCTTACCACTATTTTTTATCTTTATTTGGTACAAGGGATTTTCTCCAACCATGGAGGTCTTAGAAGGTGATTTGCTCGAAACTTCCGCATAAAACTCTTTTTGCTCCAATGAAATGATACCAATGTCAGTCTTTCTTCCTATCCTTATCTTAAAATCCTCTGTCTCCTTCGCATGGTACCCTTCCTTTACTATCTCAGCAGTATATTCTCCTTTTTCTAACTCCAGTTCTATCTTACCTTCTACGGTTGTCTTTGCATAATCCACAAATTTGTTCTTGTTATAAACACTAACCGTAGCACCTTTGATGCTGTCCCCGTCTTTGTCCGTAATAGTCAAAGCAAGCGTCCCCTTCTCTCCTTTATGCGTCTCCGTTATTTTAACGTAAAGCGTAATACGCCCGTCACCAATATCCACATGTATCGGAGATTCTCCAACCTTTGCATCTCCAGGTGTCTCAACGGCGAGTGTTACCGTCTTGGTGCCCCTTTCGGGTAGCAATGTCTTATACACTTCCATCTCGCCGTCCTCGAATTTTATGTCCCAATTCTTCGCTTCGCGGTATGCCCACCATCGCAAACTGTAAGTAGCAGTTTTACCATTATTTACGAGCAGCAGCTCAAAAATAGCGGTATCTTCTGCTTCTATCATCTGAGCCGGGAAATCGCATCTTATCTCCACTCTCTTCTCCACAACCCCCACCTGCGCTGCCACTAACGCCGGAGAAAGAAAAAATAGCGTGAGAAAAAATAAAAAGAGAGTAAGGATTGGCACCATTTCCCTCGCTTTTGCTTTTACTTTTGCTTTCATTTTATCCATTTTCCATTTTTCACTTTGCATTTTGCACGTTTCAATTTGCATTTTTACCGTATATCCATCCTCATGAATTTTATGTATGCTATCGCAAACATTACCACTGGAAAGAGCAGTAAGACAAGTAAATTCTTCCACACCATTCCCAGAGCTTCGAGGATACTCGTTTCTGCACGTGATTCTCCTCCCCTCGGACCAAAAAATCCGCGTAAAGGTTCAAATCTCGGATCGAGAACTGCAGCAGATACTTTATCGAAATTGCTCTTTGGATCGCCTATTGAAAACATCTCTTGCACCCTCATCACTTTCTTCCAGTATTCCTGCATTTCTTCTTGCCATTCTTCTCGTATTCTCTCTTGTTCTTCTATTTGTTCTTCTTTGCTTATGCCTTCGCCTTCAGATTCATTTATCTCGTGTCTCCCCATTCCGGGATACTCAGGCGTGTCACCCGCGAGATGCATACCGGCGAATATGCCCGCCGCGGGCATGACGAATGAGACCACAACGAATATCACAAGCGTGTACGTTATTGCGCGGGTACTGTTTTTCGCAATCGTTGAGCACATCAGTGCAATCGCAAAAAACGAGAACATAAACAACAGCGTAGATCCCATGAACACTAAAATCCGCACAAATTCGTCCCCGGTCGGCATTATCCCGAGCATCATTAGTATTCCTATTGACAATAACGTCATAATTAGCATCGCAAATCCCAGTGCACCCATTCCGCCGAGCGCCTTACCATTGATTATCGTATCCCTGAACACAGGATGCGATAACAACGACTTCAGAGAACCACTTTCTTTCTCACCGGAAATCAAATTGAAACCAATCGCTATCGCCAGTATCGCTCCAAGAAAGCCAAACAAAAGACTCATCCCCTGGAAGACGAACAGTAGCATCGAAGGTTTTCCCGACATCCCACGCGGCGGCATTCCCTCTGGATGCTCCTCTATTTCTGCCGTTTGTTCTTTATACTCCTCTAATCGCACATTATATCTTTCAACGCCCTCATACATCGCCAAAAGCGAAATTAGCATCAGTATCGCGAGAATCACCAGGAATTTCCAACCCATCACATGGTCCCGGAACTCTTTTTTTGCCACTACGGATATTCCAGCCATCTATTTACCTCCTTTTCCCTTGTAAACGGATTCCATGAATACATCCTCTAACGTTGGCTCTTCTATTCTCAGCTCCTTTATTCCAACGTTGTTTTCAAGCAAATACCGCGATATATAGTCTCTTATATCGGATTTCGCTTCTATGACTGCCCTTCTACCTTTGTATTCTACGGTAACGATATTTTCATGTTCTATCTTTGGCATATCTCCAGTTGTTTCCACGATAATTTTGACGGTCTTCCGCACGTCTAATTTCGTCTTGACTTCCTCAAGTGTGCCGCGCTCTATCAACGTGCCATTTGAGATTATGCCTATCGTATTACAGACTTGAGCGACCTCGGCTAAAATGTGAGAAGAAAAGAAGATCGTTTTTCCTTCATCCGATAGTTTCTTGAGCGTTTGCCTGAGTTGTAATACCCCTTCCGGGTCAAGATTCGTAGTGGGCTCATCCAGGAAAATAACCCCTGGATTATTAAGCAATGCCTGTGCGAATCCAAGTCGCTGCGTCATTCCCCTTGAGTATCCACCCACTTTTTGGCTTACGCTAGCCAGCTGCACCAGTTCAAGCAGTTCTTCTATTCTCTTCTTCCTCTCAGTCTCATCCATCGTGGCGTAGAATCGAGCGAAGTAAGCGAGGTTTTGCTCTGCGGTCATATTGCCATAGAATCCAACGTGCTCCGGCAGGTATCCTATTATCTTCTTTACTTTAAGCGGATTCTTCG
>JAUXHM010000144.1 GCA_030621535.1 Candidatus Methanophagales archaeon
ACAAAATCTTTCCTTTCTAAGCGGGAAAGAACAGATTCATGCAAAAGGTAATAAAAGACCCCATACACGGATACATAGAAATAGACGACCTTGCAATCGCGATAATAGATACCGTGGAGATGCAGCGATTAAGAAGAATAAGACAGCTTGGCTTTTCTTATCTGGTTTATCCCGGTGCAAACCACACGAGATTTGAGCATTCGCTCGGCGTCTATCATTTGATGAACCTTCTGCTCGACCGGCTGGAAGTAGCGAAAGAAGAAGAGCAGGAGCTTATCGTTGCTTCCTTAATCCACGACATCGGTCACGGTCCCTATTCGCACGTGACAGAACCCGTAATAAAAAAAATCACCGGAAACAGCCATGAGGACATAGAAGACATAATATTCAAACAAGAAGTCGAGGTTGAGCGCGAACTCGAAGTTGAAGTTGGATCCGCTAAAACTATTGCAGAAGTCCTGGATGAGCTTTCTTTAGACAAGCAAAGGATAGCGGGATACATAAAAGGCGAAAGGGGGGCGGAATACGTGGAGGGCGAAAGGGACCTATCAAAGGTTTTAAACGGTGAAATAGACGTGGATAAGATGGATTATTTAGTCCGCGATTCGTATTATACCGGCGTGGCATACGGCGTTGTTGACAATATACGGATTATTCAAGGGCTGGATTTTGTCAATGGTAAAGTCGTTATAACAGAAAAGGGAATACTACCTGCGGAATATTTGCTCTTTTCTCGTTTCTTGATGTATCCTACGGTTTATAAGCATCACACGAGCCGAATAGCACAGTTGATGTTTTCGAAAGCACTAGAGTATTTCGTCAAATCGAAATCTGAATCTGAGGACATCATCCGGCAATATGCATTGGCATTAAGAAGGATGGATGATTCGGAAATAAACATTGCGCTGCGGAATGCGAAAGGCTACCCGGAGGAGATGGTGGAACTGATAAACAGGCGGCAACTGTTCAAACGTGCGGTATATAAAGGCATAAACGAGCTAAATGATGATGTAGCAGCACAACTGAGTGAAGAAAAGCGAAGAAAAGAAATAGAAGGGGAAATAAGCAAGCGAGCGGGTGTGGACGAGAAATATGTTATACTGGACTTTCAAGGAGAACAAGGAGATGAATTAAAAGAAAGCGTGGCGAAGGTTGTCGTTGATAAGCCCATACAGGGTTTACAGGGTCAAGGGCAGAGTGCACGAGAAATCAAGAGTTTACATGAGGTTTCATCGCTCGTGTCAATGCTCAGTCAGGCATTCCGAGAAAATTATAAAGTGGGCGTTTACACACCTGCGAGATACCGCGAAGAAGTGAAAAAAGCTGCGGAGATGGTACTATGGCCTTGAGAGAAGCAGGTATTGAGTAGGTTTATCTTGGAAACGTTCCGGGTCACGAGTACGAAAACACCTTCTGTCCTGAATGTGGCGCGTTATTGGTACAACGGGCGGGCTATCGGATTAGAGGCTTAGCTTGGTTTTTTAGCGAATAGCTAAACCATAAAACCGCTGACGTTCTAAACCGCTAAACCGCTAACATGCTAAACCGCTAATTTCCCGCTTCTTCCTCCTTCCCAAATATCTCTTCTATCGGTTTCGCCCCATACTCATTTATCTTCACATTTATCTGCGATATCTCCGGTGATATTTCGTTACCTCTGACCGACTTCCTTCTCCTCTTTCCCTTCTCTTTTGGTCGGTAGCCGGGTGGCGAAGTAATTAAAATTTTCTTTCTTACAGCACCCGAAACGTCTTTTCGCATCGGTGTGCCATCCGTATCCGAGCCACCGCGTATTTCCAATCCATAACCACCCAAGCCTAAAATATCCGCATCCACAACGTCCCCTATTCGTTTACCAATGAATAAAGCACTCGCTTCCGTATCCTTTCCTTCTACCTTATACGCCTTCCCTGTTTTCGGGTCACTTATCACTACTTGCATTTTGTTCTCCTTTCTCTTTTCATTTTATATTTATCCTTATTAAACTATGGTCATTCCGAAAAATAACCACAAGATTACACAGATTTTTTCTTTTTGTTGGGCAGGGCAGGTGGACTATTTTTAACGGCATTGCTCCTTTCATCCGTGTCAATAATTTATTTTCTGTTTTTTTTTCTTTTAGCACAGGTTTTCTTTTTTTCTTAAAAAAAGAAAAAGTGTTGTTAGGCTACAATCAACTTAACGTAGTCCATTTTCCCGCTTGCATGGAACAAACTGACGAGTTGTTTTATCCGAGCAGCGTCACCCTCCAAAATGAACACCTCGAGGCATTTATCTTCTCGCAAGTGGTTATGAATCTGAGTGCTTATGATGTCTTCGTATTTGTGCTTTATCTCGGTTACCGTTCCCTCCACTTTCTGCGCATGAATAAGCAAAAGCACAGAGTTCAGTCTGCCTTCCAAATTCTCTTTCTCTTTGTTGTCCGCGAGCAGCATTCTCGCACCTGCTCGCATCACTTCTGACCTTCCGGAGAACCCGAGCTCTTGTTGAAGTTTGTCTATTTCATTCAATATCTCGTCGGTTAACGAGATGCTGATTATTGCCATTTGTTAATAATAAACTATTTAAATATTAATAATATTTTATTAATATCCAAAAAGCAGGGGGTTTTCGATAGAAGATGCAAATTAACGAATATGTAAATGACTTCAGGACGAGGGTAGATGAAACGTCAAAGTTAATTGCCAAAGAGTTACTAAAGCATGCTCCTTTCACTTCTTTTGGTGCCGTTACAGGAATTCTTATCCTACTTTTGGCAATCCACTTCCAGCCCATTGCTTCTGTTTCATATACCATCTTCTACATCCTCCATCCGATTCACGTGCTGTTAAGCGCGCTCGTGACTGCGGGTATGTATAGATTACACGGTGGAAAAGGCTGGGCGGTTCTTTTAATTGGCTACACCGGGTCTATTGGCATAGCTACGATAAGCGATTCAATAATCCCCTACGCAGGAGAAATATTGCTTCATCTTCCCAATCCAGGGATTCATATAGGTTTTATCGAAAAGTGGTGGCTTGTAAATCCTCTTGCTTTTATTGGCATTGCAATCGCTTACTGGAGACCTACAACCAAGTTCCCACACGCGGGACACGTGCTGCTGAGTACTTGGGCATCAGCATTCCATATAATCATGGCAT
>JAUXHM010000094.1 GCA_030621535.1 Candidatus Methanophagales archaeon
AGCAGAGATACGCTGCAGGTGTCATAACGGACAAGGGCACTTGCGTTGTCACGAAAGAAGAGAGGGAAAAGGAAGTAATAATAAAAAATGGCGTGGTAAGCCGCGAGGAGAGCATAGAAGACGTGATAGATGGGTTGTCTGCGGAAGACGTGTTCATAAAAGGTGCAAATGCATTGGATGCATACGGAAATGCAGGCATACTCCTGGCACATACCACCGGTGGCACGATAGGTTCAGCGATTGGAACCGTGATGGCACGAGGCGTGAATTTTATCATTCCTGTGGGTATCGAGAAAATGATACCCTATTCCATCACAGAGGCGGCGAAACGAGTAGGGAAGGGGAGATTTTTCAAATCGGTAGGCATGCCCGTAGGGTTGATGCCCGTGTATGGCACGGTAATTACCGAGATAGAGGCACTGATACTATTAGGTGCTGAAGATGCATTCACGATAAGTGCGGGCGGTGTGGCAGGAGGCGAGGGTTCTGTCGTTATATGCGCAGAGGGTAGTGCAGAGTCCATGGAGGACTTGATGCGAGTAATAACACAAATAAAAGGAGAAGCGCAGGTAAACGTGGCGAGTGTAAAGTGCGAGTAAGCGGTGAGGGAGCCAGGATGCAGGATGCAATCCTTAAATTTCACCGCAGAGCACACGGAGAACGCAGAGGCACCAGAAACTTAAGCAACGATTGAAACAGTCCTAAAACTCTGCGTACTCCGCGGTGATAAATCACTATATTTTTAGACTGTGCCCCATTTACCTATACCGACTGCCTACCCTTTCAGGATTCCTCGCATATACTTCAAATCCCGGAATAATCGCCCTTACAACCGGAACGCCTATCTCTTCCCTCGTTACGTCCACCACTATCACGCGGTTCACAACCCGCCGCAATTTATCCAGTGCAACCGCTATATCGCCATCTATTGTTTCAGTTGCCCGTTTAGGAAGTTCATCCAGCCTCACTTTTTCTTCTTTGCCATTGCCCTTGTCTTCAAACCAATACCTATTTCTTTTCTTTATCGCATCATAACTCATTAGTCTCGCGGATGTCGCTTTCATCGCATCCCGCCTCATGCTCTCTATTTGCATAACCCTGGATTGTGCAGCCTCCGTTATTGCTCTTATTGTCGCTATTCGCGGGTCGCTGTGCGTCCCTGCGCCGTAAACAAGCAATGAAGCATCCTTTGATTCGTTGTCCAAAGCTAATGCAACCGTTGCAAAGCCCGTGTCTGACGGAATATACCAGAAATGAGGAATGACACCTGCGGATTCCAACCGCTCTTTCAACTCAAATATCATCCCATCGCCCTCATCAATTTCTATTTGTTTTCCTGCGTTTTTCTTCAATTCCACATAACTCAATGCGTCTCGCTCTATTACTTCCGTTATCCCGTGAAAAATAGCCTCCTCGAGGTTATTCCCGGATGCTATACCGTTAGTGTCACTTCTAAACAGTCTTTCGCCGCTGTTTGATACGTACGGATGAAAAACAGCATTCGCAGGAACAAGAACTTCTTCCTCTCTTAACAGGTCATAACCCTCACACCATTCTAATTTCGAACTCGGACCGATGGTAGAAAGCTGGGACAATATAAGTGAAACAGGGTCCACTTTTTGTTTTTCGCCTCGCTCCTCGTCGTATGATTCAAGCAGAAATTTCGCCCTATCTCGGGCTTTTAGTTCTCCCGAATACCGCTCTATCGCTTCCATGATTACCGATACTCTCGCTTGCTCCCTCGTAAGACCTTTTCCGGTATACACCGAAACAGCCCCTTCTTCTGCTTCTGGTCTGCTCGCGGAATAGACAGGTATGTCGAGCTTATCAAGTGCGGTAATGTCTTCCATTCTTGTTATCCCGACTTTCTCTTTCAGCTTTTCTGCCTCTCCCAGAGTCTCCGCAGGTGTTAAAGCTCGATGTGTATCGAAGAAATACCTTTTTAGCGTTCGCTTGAGCCGTATTTTCATTCCATCTGCTCCTTTCTTTTTAATTGTGTACTAAAATGAATTTTACTTTACTAAAATACTAAAATATTTCTTTTGTAAATGTTTCTTTTTGAAAGAACGGTTCTTCATAATGAAAAGAACAAGAAAATAAATTGTTGACACAGATTAACGCAGATTAACACAGATAGGCGATAAGAATCAACAATGTCAAACTTAAATAAGTCCGTGCCGTGTAAATCCGTGTCTTAAATAGAAGGAAGTTATACTTTACTTATACAACAATAAACAATCATGTATACCGTGACAGAAAGTTCTTCAGTTCACGTATCATAAACGCTTCACGGCTAATTTTCATCTTTTCAGCAATCAACTTTAATGCAAGACCGTTTTTCGATTCCACCGTCACCACATTCCCCCTTGCCCTAACAGGCATTCCAAAGGAAATATCTGCTTCCTGCTCCTTTTTCTGTTCTTCAAATTCCAGAAATAACGCACCGGTGCCGTCATCCAGGACAATTCTCTTTCTATTTCCTTCCCCCCGGGGCTGCGATACAGACACTATATCGCCCTCTAATATCACGTCAAATGCACCCCCACAATTGAGTATTTCTCCTATCGTCCTCTTTTTAGGCTTCATCAGCACCGTCCAACTGGGAAAACCAATATGATTTTCAATTACGCTCACACTCGTGTTTTTCCCTATATGTAACGTAGGCAGTCCGTTCCACCGCTTCAGGTACGCATTCTCTATTTGCACTATCGTATCCTTTCTAAGTTCTTCTCGCTCTTCCCACGAAAAGAAGGGGATTTTTGCCGTGTAGTCTGCAACTATTCCGCTAAGAACGACCTTTTCCCGCCCTTCTTTTGTCTTTATTCCCTTTCTCGATACCTCCAGGACCCTGCCTACGCTGTTTATTCCCGATTCGCCGTGCTTCAAGCACCAGAGTTCTCTGTTTCGGTTTTGGCTATCTGAAGGTACAAAAGAGAAGAACCCGTGTTTTTTATATTCTCGTTGCATAGTTTTCAAACCACAAGATTCCACGAGATTAACACAAGATTTTTTGGTTAACGTGGGCTAAAATTCTTATCATCTGTGTTAATCTGTGTAATCTGTGGTTAATAATTTTTAATATTAATATGGTTAAATGGTAAATGTTGCGTAGGGTTTAACTTATAGTTCAACATGGAAGAAGGGTATAGTTAGTTAGAGAGGAAAACATAAAAATGGTAGGACAATTAGGCGGAATACCGGTATTAGTATTGAGAGAAGGGAGTGAGCGAACACAAGGAAGAGAAGCACAGAGCACGAACATAAATGCGGCGAAGGCAGTTGCTTCTGCGGTTCGCACTACTTTGGGTCCAAAGGGGATGGATAAGATGCTTGTGGATTCTCTTGGTGACGTGGTTATAACAAACGACGGCGCGACCATTCTCAATGAGATGGACATAGAGAGTCCAGCGGCGAAGATGATGATAGAGGTTGCGAAAACGGTAGACGAGGTAGCGGGCGACGGCACCAAAACTTCTGTTGTAATTGGTGGTGAACTGCTAAAGAAGGCTGAGGAGCTATTGGAGCAGAAAATACATCCAACGGTAATCACATCAGGATACAGACTTGCGGCAGAAAGAGCGAGAAAGGTGCTGGAGGAAATTGCTACGGATATAGACATAGACAATGACGAAGAGTTGAAGAAAATAGCACGAACCGCAATAACCGGGAAATTCGCAGAGGGTTATCGTGATTTCCTCTCTGAGATTGCGATAAAGGCGGTTAAGGCAATAACGGAAACGGGTCACGGTGGTAAAAGAGTGGTTGACACGGATAATATAAGCGTGGAGAAGAAAGTCGGAGGGAGAATAGGAGAGACAGAGTTAGTGCAGGGAATGGCAATAGACAAAGAAGTGGTGCATCCCGGGATGCTGAGGAAAGTAGAGGATGCGAAAATAGCATTGATTAATGCAGCGTTGGAAGTGAAGAAGACAGAGACGAGTGCAGAAGTAAAGGTAACGTCATCAGACCAGTTAAAGGGTTTCCTTGATGAAGAGGAGAGAACGATGCACCGGATGGCGGAGCGCATAAAAGAGAGCGGTGCGAACGTCGTGATATGCCAGAAAGGGATAGACGATGTCGTGCAGTATTATCTTGCGAAGGATGGCATTGTCGCGGTACGAAGGGCGAAGAAAAGCGATATGGAGAAATTGGGAAAAGCTACCGGGGGTAAAATAGTAACTGCCGTGGATGAGATAAGCGAAAGCGATTTGGGGCATGCTGGTTTGGTAGAGGAAAGGAAGATAGCGGAGGATAAGATGCTGTTTATACAGGAGTGCGAGAATCCTCATGCGGTGTCCATTGTGATAAGAGGCGGGACAGAACACGTGGTGGATGAAGTTGAGCGTGCTTTACATGATATGCTGCGGGTAACAGGGTGCGTAATCGAGGATGGAAAAGCAGTTGCAGGCGGTGGTGCAGTGGAAACGGAATTGGCGCTGCGCGTGCGGGAATACAGTGCGTCACTGAAAGGAAGAGAGCAATTGGCGGTGGAGAGTTTCGCAGCGGCGGTGGAAATAATACCGCGAGCATTGGCTGAAAATTCTGGATTTGACCCATTAGATAAGCTGGTGGAGTTGAAAGCGGCGCATGAGCGCGGCGAGAAGAATGCGGGTTTGGATGCTTATACGGGAAAAATCGTTGATATGTGGCAAGGTGGTGTGATAGAGCCGCTGAGGACAAAGAAACAATCGGTGGAATCCGCAGTGGAGGCAGCGACGATGATACTCCGGATAGACGATGTGATTGCATCAAAGAGGGAGGCAATGCCGGCTGGGGGAGCGCCCCCAGGTGGGATGGGTGGAGGTGGAATGCCACCTTATTAATTTTTGTAGTCACAGGCTCCGTATCTTAAATGCGGGGCATAGTGACTTAATAGAATAAAAACCGAAAAGAACGCCGAAACAATAGCTATATATAATCTATATATTTAATGTCGTAAACCGAAAAGC
>JAUXHM010000061.1 GCA_030621535.1 Candidatus Methanophagales archaeon
GAAGCAAGTTTCCGTAAAGGTTGGGAGGAAGCATTAGCAGGTGATACCATGCCAGTGTCAGAAGTGTGGGAGAGCATTGATGCCGAGTGAACCTGCCGAACAGGTGCATATCGTGTATATCCTTAAATTCTACCGCAGAGCACACGGAGAACGCAGAGGATAGAAGGTTAGCGGTTTAGAGCGTTAGAACGACTACTAACACCTAATACCCTCTGTGTACTCGGCGCTCTCCGCGGTGTTAAATCACTATATTTTTAGACAGTGCCCTTCTTCACCATAAACGGACCTTCACGCTCGTAGCCAAACCGCTCATAATATTCTCGCACGCCTATCCCGCTCATCACCGCTATTTTTCCGTAGTTCCTATCAACTGCTATCTCCTCCGCTTTCTTCAACAAACGTGCTCCATATCCACGATGCTGCCAGCTATTCCCTTTTCTTTCGCCTAAACCCACTAATTCGCCATACACGTGCAAATCACGAACCAGAGCAGCACCTCGCAACTCTTCCCTGTGTGGGTCGCACGGCAACCTCAGCCTTAAAAGAGCTATTAAAATGTCCTTCTCCACGTCTTCGTAAGAGAGGAAATATTCTGTGCCTCCACATGCCTTGTAGCTCTCCGATAAAAACTTTATATTGCTATTGTCCGCGATTCTGCCCTCTAACCGGGAAAGTCCTGCCTCCCGGCATCTTACACACCTGCATTGATAACCCATCTCATGCAGCCTTTCCTGCGCTAATTGCCTCAGATTGCTCTTCTTCACTCCTGCTTCTATAAATTGCGCTGGAATGTCTCGCTGTATTCGTTGTATTCTCACCCATCGCGGAATTATTCTTTTTGCATAGGTGATTATATCTATCGCTCCTTCCTCATAAATCGGCTCATAATCCCCGTTTTTCCACATTTCATATAGTTTCGTCCCTTTGACCACCAGCGTAGGATATATTTTCAAATAATCCGGCTTGAAGTCCGAATCACAGAAGATACGTTCAAACATCTTTTTGTCGTCTTCAATAGTCGAACCCGGTAAGCCGAGCATAACGTGAAAGCCTACTTTCAACGCACTGTCCCGCACCTTTCTGTTCGCCACGATCGAATCTTCTACCGAGTGTCCCCGCTCTATGTTCTCCAGAATCGTGTTAGCAACATGCTGCACACCTAATTCGACTTTTGTAGCGCCCATCTCCAGCATCGAGTCTATCTGTTCCCTCTTCGCATAATCGGGTCTCGTCTCGAAAGTAATGCCCGTGTTCCTTATCTCTCGACCTCGCTGCTCCCCAAATTCACGCATCGCATCCAAACACCTGTTCACGAACCATCTCTGATAATCCAGCGGTCTCGCGGTTAGCGTGCCACCCATCAGTATCAAATCAACCTTCTCAAAATCGTGACCTATTTCCTCAAGTTGATGCAACCTCACTTTTACTTGCTTGTATGGATCGAAAACCTGCTGAGCAGCGCGAGCGGCAGCTGGCTCCTTGCCTACATAACTCTGTGGCGACCCAAAATCCGAGCACGGACCACCCGGGCACATTATGCACTTTCCATGTGGACAGGGATACGGAGAAGTCATTACGGCAACCGGGGCAACACCCGAAGCCGTTCTCATTCTCTTACGTTTCAATCTCTCTTTTAGTTTCGATTCGTCCACAGCCGATTTCAGTACATCCGAATTCCTCGGAATGCTGTGCAACCCATATTTGCCGCTTATCTCCTTCTTTAACTTATTTATGCTCTCTGCGCTGGTTATCCCTGTTTCCGCCATAACCTCTGCTATTTCTTTGCATACCAATTCATAGTTTCTCTGTTCTGCATCAGATTCATCAACCCTGTTCTCAACCTCAAGCGCAACCCCTGTCATTTTATCTTATACATATCCACTCGGTTCTTCTGCCTCTTGCTCTCGCCTTTGCCCCTGCACCTGTTCATGCATCTCTTCTGTTATTCTACCCTCTGTCATTCCCCTTTCTTCTAAATCCGATGTATCTACTGCGATTCCTAATATCTCACTGATTTTTTCCAGCAATTCCTTCGCTACATTAAAATCGGGATATTCGGGATCTGCCAACTTTTGCGTGGTGTTTGCAAACAAACAAATGCCCTTCAGTCCTTTCTCTCGCCCTATCGCAACTACAAGCCCCGAAAACCCGATGAAACTATCTACGTTTGTTTTTTTAATCTCGAATTTATGCATCTCTTCCAATAACGCTGTGTCGGTCGCACAACCGGTTATCCCCTCTTCTATTACCTGTGCACCGAGCGAAATCACCATTTTTACGTGATATTCCTTAAATAAATCGGTGACTTTATCCGCAACCACGTATTGGTTAGGAGCATTGTACGCCTGGTAACCCCTTGTTATTATAATGTCCTGTTTCTGCCTAAGCGCATAGAATTCCACGCTTGGAAGGTGAGCTACATTGCCTTTCGCCATTTTTGCACCTGCAGCGCTGGGAGCCCCGAGATACGAGGGGCCATAATAAACACTTGGGAATCCATACGAATACAATTCCGCGAATATCCGGGGGTCTGTCTTTTTTACAAGTTCATCTACAACTATTTTCCCTACGGACCTCAGCCCCGATGACCCCACTATGGCTATTGGTTCCTTCAGGTGTATCCTGCCCCTGTCCTTATCCCGATAATTTATCCACGCTTTTTTCGTTATGCTCATAATTTTTCAGATAAGATTTTTCTAAAGAAAAGAAAAGTTTATGTAGATAAAAAGAAAAATCCGTGTAAATCCCGTGTATTAATTAACTTAAATAAAAGGAAAAGTATAGATTATAAACAACAAAAATGTGCGAATCAAGCGTGTTGGTGGAAAGAGGAGGCGGTAAAACATTGCTGATGGAAGACGTGGTTCATGTAGAAGTTAACGGTGAGGACGTAAAATGCACGGGGATATTAGGGGAGACGCAAAGCGCTAAGGGCAGGATAAAGGAAATCAATCTGATGACGCATACGATAGTAATAGAAGATACAATATAGGGTGCGTATGAATGAGGGATGTAGCCATAATAGGGATTGGGCATACGAAATTTGGAAGGGCATCGAAAACGTCACTGGAGTTGTTCTCAGAAGCGGCACTGCAAGCAGTGGACGATGCAGGAGTGGATTTGAAGGACATAGAGGCGTTATTTCAGGGTGCTGCGCTCCCCGGTTTTGAGGAAGGGCAGGTAACGCCCGCGGCATTCTCTGCTGCCGAACTCAACTTGGGTGGGGGTTCTATACCCGCGACACGCTACGAAGGTGCTTGTGCCTCTGCTTCAATCGCAATACGTGAAGCCGCGGAATGGGTCGCCTCAGGACAATGTGACATGGTAATGGCAGGTGGGGTGGAAAAAGCGTTGTTGATGGGGACACTATTTGCAACGAGAATATTTGCGATGGCTTGCCATGCGCCAACCGAGGGTCCAGCAGGGCTAACTTTTCCAGGCGTTTTCGCAATGGCTGCAAGGCGGTATTCCAAAAATTATGATATTCCCATGGACAAACTGCGAGAACAAATGGCGCTCGTTTCTGTAAAGAATCACAAGCACGGCGCGTCGAATCCGCTGGCACAGTTCTATAAGAAGATGGGCAACCTGAAGGTAGAAGATGTAATAAATTCAAAACTGGTGGCAGACCCACTGACGGTTTTAGATTGCTGTCCTTTTTCTGACGGTGCTGCGGCTATCGTGCTCTGCGCCGCGGAAGAAGCGAGAAAATACACGGATGACCCTGTTTACATATTGGGCACCGGTCAGGGTTCAGGTGGAGCATTATCAAAGATGGATGACTTAACAAAGCCCGATTCACGAATAAAGTCTGCGAGGATGGCATTCAAGCATGCGGGGCTCAGTCCTTCGGATATAGACGTGCTTGAACTCCACGATTGTTTTACAATTGCAGAACTGATAGCGTTGGAGAGTATGGGATTCTTTGAATGGGGCGAAGCGGCAGATGCAACTGCGGATGGGCAAACGGAATCCGACGGAAAAATACCGGTGAATATGTCTGGGGGGTTAATCGGCAAAGGGCATCCGATAGGAGCAACGGGAGCATCTCAGGTTTACTGGATAGTTAAGCAAATGAGAGGAGAAGCAGCAAAAGGGAATCAAATTGACCCTGTTCCGGAGTATGGCATGACCGATACACTTGGAGGCGACTTCGGGACGCTATGTCATATTATACTCGGGAGGGGGAAATAGGGAATAGCCACTAGGGACTAGCCACTAGGGAAGGGGGGAAATGGGAAAATGATAAATTCGTATCAGGATCTGGAGGTGTGGAAGAAGGCAATGGAGTTGGTGACGGATATTTATAAAATCACACAAACTTTTCCAAAGGAAGAACTTTATGGTTTGACAAATCAACTGCGCCGGGCATCTGTGTCGGTGCCTGCGAACATAGCTGAGGGGTGGGGGCGAGGAACAACAAAGGGGTATATACAATTCTTGAGAATAGCCAGAGGCTCTCTTTTAGAAGTAGAAACACTAATGACAATATCCTACAACCTCGGATATGTGAACGCTCAAGACTTGCAAGAATAAATATTACAAAAAATCATTGAAATAAGCAAGATGATGAACGCCGTAATAAACAGCTTAAAACACCCCTAGTCCCTAGTGGCTAATAAAATGATGACGACAAAAAAGGTGATAGGAAAAGAGCAAGAAGAAATAGAGAAAGAATATAAGGAATACACGGTTTTAAGCCTCGCCGAGTATGAAGAAGGCTTGAGGAACGGGAAATTGTTAGGGTTGAGATGTGCGTCTTGTGGCGGGATAACCTGCCATCCAATGCCTGTTTGCCAGTGGTGTGGTGGCAGAAGCCTTGCGAGAGTGGAATTATGTGGTGAGGGGGAGTTGATGACGTTTACGGTGATTCGCGTGCCATCAGAGGGATTTGAAGAGGAAGCGCCTTATATCCCCTGCCTGGTGAAGACAAAGGAGGGACCTTGTGTTATAGGGCGGCTTGATTACGATACAGAAAGTGCAACGCAAGAACTAATCGGTAAGCAGGTGAAGATGAGCGGTACGCACACCTGTAAAGGCGATAAGTTCTCTGACGGGGCTCATACGTGTCCGGTATTTAAAATACAAGAATAAAGCACCTTAATTTTATGAAAAGGACAAAAGAAAAGCCATGAAAATAAAGAAAGTTTGTGTTGTGGGAATAGGCGTAATGGGAACGGGAATAGTGCAGATATGCGCTCAGGCGGGTTACGCTACGTCGGTTGTCGGCAGGAGCGAACAATCGCTGGAAAAAGGACTGGGGAAAATAAAAAACGACCTTACGAGACTCGCAAAGAAAGGGCAGATGGAACGGGAGGAAGTGGACAGAATTGTAGATGCGATAACGGCAAATGCGACAACGAGTTTAGAAGAAGGTGCAGAAGGAGCGGATTTTGTGATTGAAGCGGTATATGAGGATTTAGAGCTGAAGCAGGGGATATTTAGAGAATTGGATCGAATATGTCCCGAACATGCTATTCTGGGCAGTAATACCTCAACGTTTCCTATTACTGCTTTAGCCACCGTAACAAAAAGACCGGATAAAGTAATTGGCACGCATTTTATGAACCCGCCACCGGTCGTGAAGGGAATGGAGATAATAAAATCGTTATTAACCTCTGAAGACACGGTAAACATAACGAAAGAGTTCGTAAAGTCGTTGGGAAAGGAGCCGATTGAAATCAAGGATTCCCCGGGGTTCGTGGTGAGCCGAATGATCTGTCTTGTGATGAACGAAGCGGTGAGGATGCATGAGGAGGACATCGCATCTGTTGCGGACATAGATAAAATAGCGAAATTGTGTTTTAACTGGCCTATTGGTCCGTTCCAGCTTTTAGATTTGATTGGAATAGACATTGTAGCTGCGGTTCTCAACACGATGTACAATGAGACCGGAAAAGAGCGATTCAAACCCGCGCTTCTTATGATGCAAATGGTGAGAGCGGGCTGGACAGGCAGAAAAGCAGGAAAAGGGTTCTACGAGTATGAGTAGGTGGAGGTGCAAAACGAGGCAGAAGAAACTGAGGAAGGGATTTATAAGCTATCTATGAATCAGGAACAGGCGAAAGACCGAGCAAGAGCACTTCTCGACGTGATTGAAAACATGTGCGAAATACGGATTACTAATTCAGAGCAGGTTATCGAGGCGATAACCGAAAAAAAAAACCTCGATGAGCAGAGGATATTAACGATTTCTACCTCTTTAAACTCTTGGGTTGCGATGAATCCGTTGGATATGGGAGAGGTCAAGATACCGGTGGAGGTCGTGAATGAGTTGATTTGTTGTATTTGTATAGCGGAAATGAAAACATTATAAATAACAAAAATAATGCAATAGCTAAAGTGGGGAATAGAACTATGGAAGCAATCAAACAAATGGTAAGGATTCCCGAGGACCACGAGATAAAGATAAAGATTCCTTATTATATACCTGAAAATGAAGTGGTGGAGGTGCTTTTGATTGTCAAGAAAAAGCCTGCTGCTTTTAAACAGAAAGTAGAGGAGTTAAAAGAGGCAGTAAGGGATAAGGTTTTCCTTGACGACCTTAGAGACGTTTCAGAGGACTTTAAAGCACTTGATTTAGAAGGATGGGCGTAAAC
>JAUXHM010000034.1 GCA_030621535.1 Candidatus Methanophagales archaeon
GCGCTCTCCGTGGTGATAAATCACTTGATTTTTAGACTGTGCCTCGCTCCGATAAGTCATGCACAGGACAGATATATGTTAAATTGTCTATCATCATTCGTGTCTTACAACCACCGCATACACGCTGATATTCGCAATCAGCACACCACGACGCACTTTCGCCGTGTTCAAACTTGCTATCTCTTAACCTTTCCCGGACTTTATCAAGCCCTTCTTCACGCACGTTGCCCATCCGAACGGGAATAAAGGGACATGCCCATACGTCCCCGTTTGGTTTGATGTACATCATTCCCTTATCCGCTAAACAACCGCCGACGAAACGCCCTAAGAACCGTATAAGTCGCCTGTTATGTATCCCACGACGTTGAAGTGCGTATGCCCAGTATTCGGGAGCCGCAACAGGAATTATTATCGCTCGTACCTCACGCTGCTTATTGAGTATCAAGTCCAGAAGTGCTTTAAAATCTTCTCTTCCGAGTGCATAATCCTGTATTTCCTCCCCTCTGCCAAGAGGAACGAAATTGTAGATGAAATAAGAATAAACACCTATCTCGCTGCCATAATCTATGATTCGTTCAATCTCATCGAAATTGCGTTTGGTTGCCACGGTATTCAGGTGTAAATAAAGGTTTTCCGCAACGCAATTCTCTATCCCCGTAATCGCGGCATCATAAGCACCCTCAACACCGCGGATACTATCGTGTATCTCGGGATTCATTCCGTCCAGACCTATTACCACACCAACCTTATATCTCCTCAGCAACTTTGCAACTTCTTTCGTTATCAGCGTTCCATTTGTCGCTATAAAGACGGTGAACCTTTTGGATCTGGCGTACGCTATCAGCTCAAAAAGGTCTTTACGTAACAAGGGCTCACCACCAGTGAATACGAATGTCCGAATGCCTAACGTAGCAATCTGGTCTATCAATGCCTTGCCTTCTTCTGTTGTTAGTTCTTTATAAGTCGCTTCTCCGCCGAACGCATGGCAGTGGACGCACTTTAGGTTACACTCGCCTGTCATCTCCCATACCACATGCGGATTCACACCGAAGCAGCAAATCTGTTCCGCACCCGCACCTGCGTGGAGGAGATTTTGTAACTGCATCGCCCAGCGAAGAAAAGCCCGTTTATTCCAGCCGGTGAGCCATGCATATAGCATAATCGTGACCGCTTGTTTCACCATCAAATGCGGTGGATTATAAAACGGCTTCACCCTAAACCTGAATTTTTCCATTTCTCTTCTCCCTTACCTTATCCCAGCGAGACAACAAATCCCCGGAGAAGGAAGATACCTATAAGTGCCATAAGTATAAAGAGCATTCCTATGAAGCCATTCTTGCATATATCTTCCAACTCGTCCTTGTTCCTCCATTTACCCTTGGTCATCGGGATTAAACTCCGTAGCAAGAAGAAAGCAGGTAACAGAAGCAGCAGAACTTCCAGTCCGTTAATTATAAATATGACGGGAACAAACAGGATTAAGCTGCATACCGTCAGTAAGATATAAACAGGTGCCATCGCCTCTCGTCCAAAGATGACTACAAGATTTCTCCTGTTCACTGCTACATCCGCATCGTAATCGGGAAATTCGCGAATTATCTTCAGTGCCGGCACATCTACCATCCATGGAAGCGCAACGATAAGAGGAAGCCAGCTAAATCCTTGCTGAACGTAATAACCTGCAAATATGGGAATAGTAAACCCAATACCCATAAGTACCTCGCCAAAGCCGCGATAAGATGCTTTTATCGGTGGTGCCGTATAGAACCAGCCGCCAAGAATCCCGAGTATGACGAAAGGAAGTGTTAATACGCCTGTATTAAGGTAGAACTGTAATAGTACGCCAAGAGGAATTGTAGCGACAAAGAAGAGTATAGATGCAATTAGAACTTGCTTTCTTGGTAAAAGCCCCTCTACTAATACTCTCGTGCCCCCGGTTGTTGTGACGCCTACTCTATCGCCACCAACACGTTCCTTATTTATCCTGTCCGTTTCATAGTCGAAATACTCGTTCGACATGAATGTCCCATTCGTTATAAAATAGGTTATAACAATTGAAACAGCAAATACACGCCAATCTATTGCCCCTGCTCCTGCTCCCGACCATGCGATGGCGGTCCCGAGTAAGAAAGGGAAGAATATCGTCGGATGCTTATGCAGTTCTTGAATCTTTATCCACGCGATTAATTTATTGCCCATATCTTGCGATAGTTTGTGCAAACATATAAATAATGTCATTTCAAAAATTAGTAACCACAAGATTACACAGATTTTCACAAGAAAGGACATATCAAGAAGTCTAAATTGTTTCTTCTCTTTCTGATCTCTGGTCTTGTGTTAATCTTGTGAAATCTCGTGGTTTTGCAATTTATTATCGGAATGACTATCATACCCTTTTCTATGTTCCTGTATCTTGCATCCTGCATCCTGCATCCTGCATCCTGCATCCTACTCTTATTCCCTATCTGACATGCAAACGTTCAATACCCCGCCAATCAAAACAGCAACCACCAGGGGGTAGAACACTGCGGAAATACCAAAACTGTCGCTCACCAAACCAAGTATTATACGTGATGTAGACCCGAAACCAAAACCGGCGAACATTAACAGCCCAAACGCCACTCCTGTTCTTGACGGCGGGACTTCTCTGCTTATCGTGGCTATTATCGCAGGAAGAACGGTTGGAAAAATCAAGCCTGCAAGTGCTAACGCCAGAATAGCGCCGAATCGCGGTAGATAAGGAACCGCAAAGAACAGAGGTGCAACAAGGAAAAAACCATAAGCCATTACCTTTCGCTCTCCTACGAGGTCGGAGAAATGTCCACCGACAAATTTGCCTATCGCTCCTCCTGCGGTAAACACACAGGTTAGCATCACGGCAATCTCGGGACTCAGCCCCTCTGCCTCATTGAGAAAGATGGGGATGAATGTCAATGAACCACCCATAACAAAACCAAACAGACCTTCTATTACGTATATCCGCCTTATCGAACCCGTGCTTATGATTTGTCGAAGAAAATCTTTTAATCCCGGGTCATCGGCACTGGTACCGGCATTGGCATCTGAGTGAAACTTTTGTTTTCTTGTCTCCCATCCTATTTTTCCTGCTCTCACCCTTCTAAACTTGAAAAGTAAAAAGGCGAAAAAAATAGCCGGGAATGCAAGAATAATGTAAATGAGACGCCAGCCTGCGTAAAGACAAACAAAACCCGCTATTAATGGCGTTATCGCTATTCCCACGCTACCGCCTATCTCATGTACTCCAAATACTTTTCCTCGCTTGATCTTGAAGGAATTTGCGATGTGGGATAAAGCAGAGGGGTGATAGAAACTGAGCCCGAAACCCATGATAATAAAAATGAGGGTAAGCGAGAAAAAATCGCGAGAGAGCAGTAGAAGAGCAGAGAGAATAGCAGTAGAGAAAAAACCCATACTTATCAGCATTATTCCATCAAATCTATCCGATAGCATCCCTGAGAGTATGCTCCCCAACCCAATAGCAGCTGCGAATGCAAAAGAAAGCATGCCTATCCCGGTGTTCGTTAATTCAAACTCCGCCTTTATCACGGGTGACAGCGCAGGAAGCGTCGTAGCTAAGATGTGCATTAAACCATGCAATACAATAAACGGGATAAGTGCAGGCACAAGCTGCATGTTTTTTCCTATTTCTTCCATTTTATACTCACTGAATTTGTTTGATATTTTTTATCTGTAAAACAAAAACAAAATATAGTCATTCCGAAAATTATTAACCACCCGATTACACATCGTTGGCTCTGCCCACGTCCCCGAAAACCCTGAAAGGGTTTATTTCACGAGGGAACAATAATAGAAAACATTTTTTCCGTGGTTCATCGGTGATTTTATCCCATATTAACCGTCATTTCTTGTGTTAATCTTGTGAAATCTCGTGGTTTATTATTTGCAATTTATTACGGGAATGACTATAAATTTTAGGCACCGATTAACGCGGATTAACGCAGATGAAAAGAGCAATACCGTTAGCCCAGCTCAACAAATAAAAGAAAAAAATCCATGTCTTAAATAGAAGGAAGTCATAGTTGATATACAAAAAGCAAAAATGAACCTTAATAAGGATATGTTATCGGGTTGGGTGGAGCTTTCCGGATTGCCCAAGTTCACAACCACATTGATTCCTTTTCTCCTGGGGGCGGTTTTAGCCTGGGCTGATGGATACGCCTTTGATGGCGTGGTGTTCGCAATCTCGCTGCTTGCGGTATTTCTACTAACCGATTTCTGTTTCGTGCTTAATGCGTGCAGTGTGTATGCGGATTTAAAGCACAAAGGGATTGATTTTGGTTATGTAGCGGGAACAACAAGCACGCTTCATTCTACTGCGGTAAGCGGGAGGTTCGATGCGCTCGTGAAGGGACGCATATCGGTAAACCAGGCAGTTACCGGTGCCTACCTGTGCGCACTGGCTGCTTTTCCTCTCGGCGTGCTGCTGCATTTTTATTTCAATACCGGCGGTTTGACGTTGCTGCTGGGTCTCCTCGGCATATTCATTCCATACTCGTATTCAAGAGGACTGAGATTCTCTTACCACGGTCTGGGAGAAATAACCCTTACCGCAGGAGTGGGATGGCTGACGGTATTCAGTGGTTACTACTTGCAATCGCATCAGGTGAGCTGGCTACCTACCATCGTTGCTCTACCGCTGATAATAGACGCATTCAAGCTGAAATTAACGAGGGAAATTCCCGATTTCGACTGCGACCTCTCGATAGACCGCAGGAATCTGGCAATTCGGCTGGGTAAGGTCACGACCGTCCGTCTTTATTTACCGTTGACTGTATGTTCCTGGCTTGCATTTATCCCTATTCTGTTCTTAGACGTTCCCCACATTGGGTTCGGTTTGTTAGCTATTCCCGTATTCTTCACTGCAAAGAGCCTAATCGCGGTGCAGAGAGGCGATTGGAAAACCGCGGAAGGACTCAGCGCCATAACTAAAAATGCATTCACCGGTATGATACTGATTCCCGTTGCGCTTACCGGGATTTTTGTTCTTAAGATTGTGGCAGCTGTTTAGTTCTTTTATAACCACAAGATTACACGGATTTTCACGAGACAAGAAAAAATAAATTATAGACACAGATTAACGCAGATTAACACAGATGAAAAGAGTAATGCACTTAGCTTAGCCCAGCTCAACAAAGAAAGAATAAATCCGTGTAAATCTGTGTCTCAAATAGAAGGAATAACGTTATACTTTATATACAATATCAAAATCCAAAATCCCAAAAGGAAGGTCTGTTTTGAATTTTAAGTTTAGATATTGGAGTTTGTTTAGAATTTAGAGTTTCGTGCTTAGAATTTATACCACAGGATATTGAGCAATTACTGCATCTTGCATCCTGCATCATGAATCCTGTATCCTGCATCCCCGCTTCTTTCTTACCTTTACCTGAATCTCTTCATATACCTTCGTTCCACAAACTTCTTCACCAGGTATGCAAAGACCTTGAACATCATCCCACCGAAATACATCGCCGCTTTATCGTTACCGAGCGATATAAAAGCTCTGGGGTTCTGTATCGTGTTCTTTGCCCGGTATCTCTTCAGTTTTTTCCCTTTCATTGTTCTGATTATGTTCTCCGCCGCGAGTTTACCCTGTCGTCCCGCCTCCTCTACATTTTGACCGGCACGAACACCTTCATTTTCGAAATATGCCGTATCCCCAACGGCAAATACATCCTTCATGCCGTCCACACGAAGATAAGGGTCCACTTTTAGCCAGCCCTTCTCCTTTGGAAGTTCAAGGTTCTCTAAGAGGCTGTTTTGTTTTATCCCCGCCGTCCAGATAATAACGTCGTATGAGAGTTCCGTACCGCCGGTGAACGTTATCTCGTGCTCGTTTACTTCTTGCACTGCCGTACCCGTCAATATCTCAACACTTCTATCAGAAAGGAATTTACTTACATAGGTGGCTACGTTCTCGGTGGGAAAAGCGGGCAATACCCTCGGCATGAGTTCCACAAGATATATTTTCGCGGATGCTTTTTTGTCCTTGAAGTAATCAACCAATTCACCGGCAACTTCTACCCCGGTCAACCCGGCACCAATAACAGCAATGCGGATTTTCTTGGAGTAATCGAGTTTATCAAGTGCATTTTTCGTCTCTATCGCACCTTTTAAGGTATTAACAGAATATGAACGCTCTTCTGCACCCGGTATTCCAAAAAAGGTCTGTTCTGCACCGATAGAAAACACGAGAAAATCGTAAGGTATCTCTCGTTCTTCTTTTGTCTTTACCATCTTCGCTTCGAAATCAATATTTACGACCGCTTCATTTATGAATTCCGCATTTATTTTCGCTGCGAATTTGTTTAGGTCGCCTGATATTTCTTCTGGTGTGACTTTTCCACTCAGTATCTCTGGATGCGCAGCTTGATATTCAAGTCTCGTTCGGCGGTCAATCATAGAAATATCAAGGTCTTTTGAGCGTTTTCGCAGCTCGCTTAGCTTGCTTGCCACTTCCACGCCGCCAAATCCGCAGCCTATGATTACTATGTTCATATTGATAATGTTTTTACTCCCCACTTCTAAGCATCAGGAGTTTATTCCAGCATAATCGCAGGTATCCAGTCATTATATTTTCTGCCATTGGCATCCGTGAACTCGATGCATGTGATTATTTCACCTTCCTTCGCTTGATTAAATATGCCACCAATAATAATCCAACAATTACGAATGGAACTTCAAATCCGGGTGGTTGTGGTGTTGGTGTAGTCTCAGGTTTAATATCACTTTTTGTTTGGACGTTCGGATCGTAGGGTGCATAATCGTATCTATCCGGTACTCCATCGCCGTCTGAGTCTACAAGTGTTGGCGTTGGCGAAGGAGAAGAAATTGGACTCAGTGTTGGTGTGTGCATAGGTGCTGGTGTATAGACCGGAGGATGTGAGGGTGTTTGAGTTGGTGTAGGACTTGGTGTTGATGTTGGTGTTGGAGTTGAGCTTGGTGTAGGCTGTATCGGCGTTGGTGTGGGGGTTGTGGTTACAGCTATACAATACTGGTCTTCACCCGGTGGATAGCCATCGTGCTCAGCCATCCAAGTTATATCGTCTAAATCTATATCATTGTTACCATTAGCTGCTTTTAACTCTGCATACGTGTAATTTGACGAATTTATTATGATATAATCGACAACCATTGGTTCAGTCAAGCGATTTATAAGCTTCACCGTACCTCCTGTTTCGACAGTTGTTTCTCCGTCTTTGTCTACTCGTGTCCATGTTAGCTCAGAATACACGAAACAACCTCCGATTCCAAAGTTTTCTGCAATGTATCGCTTTCCCGCTTCGGTTAAATCTGGTGATGCACTTGCTATCACAACGAAATTTGCTAAAACTAATCCTAAAATTATGACTAATACCAGCGTTTTTTTCACGTTGAATCTTCTCATTTCATTGTTTTTTATTTTCATTTTTATAACCCCCTCCCTTTTTATCACCCTTTGTTTTATTCTATTTTTATCGCTGGTATTCAATCCTTATAAATTTTTTGATATTTACTTATATTCACAAACTTTATATAATAGCAAAAGTAGCAAACTTTATTGATATGCAACGTGAATAGGAAAAGCGAAGCGATGAGAGAATCGTTCGGAGGAATAAAATGTCTAACTGGAAACCACTAAGAATGTTCATTTCACATTCAAGATTAGATAAAAGAGAGATCAATACGATTCAAAAGTTTTTACCGCCAAGATCAATTATTCCTTATGTTTCTGAGACTACGTTCACTGGTAGACATTTATTAGATAAAATTAAAAAAGAAATGATTAACTGTGGGGCATTTCTACTATTATGGACCGGACATACCGCAGATGTTGAGAAAATGATGAATTATCACACTAATCACCGCAATAACGAACCAAAAACAAGAGATATAATCAATTTTGAATTAGGTCTTGCTTCGTTTTTGAATATTCCGATTTTTGTAATAAAAAGGGATTCGACATTACCTTGGTATGTTTCTTCATTAACAACGTATGAAGTAATAAATGGGGACTCTTTAGAGGATGCTTTAAATAAAATTGATTTTTCCGAATTTCAAGACAATATTACTGTTGAGTTTCCACCTAGAAGTTCATTCAAGCATGGAAAAAGGAAGAGTGACAATGAACTTGTGATGAAAGATGGATTAATAGAATTTCCAGAAGATTATCCGATAAAAAAAGGTTGTACAGGAACAATCCATTTTGAAATTTCAAATAGGATGAAATTCTTAGTGAGGGACTTCCGATTATATTTAGATATTCCAAATCAGCTTGTAATAGATTTTGATGAAGGAGATGTTGGAAGAGGCAGTCAAAAAAATGACATCTTTTGGATGAGAAAAACACCAAGTAATCGAGATGGCTACTATAGAATAAAATTAATTTATCCCTCTCTGCCCGCTGAAGAAACAATTGCCTTAGAACTTGCAATTCGTGATATAAAGACCAAAAGAAGCGAGGAATTGGGTAATATATTTTGTTCAATTCAAGCGGATAATATTATTAGACGTGAAAAAGAAATTGAATTACGAATTCGACCAGCCGAAAGCCTCAAAAGTGGATGAAAGAGTATGCGCGATGTTTATCATGTTGTGTTATATCAGTAGCCTAATCCGCCTGAGGATTGAAATCCCTCCTGTGCCATTTTTATGGAAAGAAAAAGAACAGGAAATAGAGAAGTTCTTAGAATAACATTATTTCATTCAGAGTGTCACTTTTCCAATTCCTAGCTTATCTCATTAAACTCATCTTCACCGATTCCTTCCGTGATTGAATCCAAATCTTTCATTGCCAGCTCAAGATAAGGCGATTCAAGCTCCTCAAAAATTGATATTGCATTGCTCAACGCGGTTATAGCTTCCTGATACCTCCTTTGCTCATATTTTACACTTCCTACCTGAGCTAACGTTAAAGCAATATTGAGTTTGTCCCCAATCCCTTCAGAGATCGTTAAACTTCTATTGTATTTCTCTAACGCTTTTTCATTGTACATAAAGTATAACTTCCTTCTATTTAAGACGCGGATTTACGCGGATTTATTTAATTTTAACATTCATTCCCATTTTATCGCTGGTATTCAATCTTTATAAATTTTTCGGTTTACAATTTTCAGGTTGTGGAAGAGGATAATAAACGAAAAAGGGGAA
>JAUXHM010000092.1 GCA_030621535.1 Candidatus Methanophagales archaeon
GGACTGGCATAGACCAGCATGATGCTAAAATCGTCATTAAAAAAGCTTTCTGCACCTGGAACAGAAGCTAACTTCTTCTTCACTCCTTCTATATCATCCGGGACATCCTGTTGAAAAAAAGGAGCGATTGACTGAACTCGTTCAATTGATGATTCTGCTTCAAGCCGTTCATGTAAATCAACTACCGATGCTATTATCTTTGGGTCTCTTATATCACGGGGTATGTTTTTTGCGCTCGTTTCCTTATCCAAGCAAACCGCAATAATCATAAACTCTTCTCCTCTGAACTTACTTGCTATCTTATCCTGCAAAACGAAAACAGGCAAATCTTGCGGCATCTCTTTTGCTATATTACCTTGAAAATGCAGTTCTGTCGCACCGTAGCCTAAAAACACCGTTAATATCAGTGCCGCCACGATTATCTTCTTATAATGCCGGCACTGAAAAGAAGCCAATTTTGTCAATGCCTGTTCTATGCTTATCCTTTCTTTTAGACCCATTTTATCTCGTTAAGAAAATCCAAAATCCTCTCTTTTAACCACAAGAACACACAGATTTTTTTCAGCTTTGTATTATATCTCTTCTGTGTTAATCTTGTGAAATCTCGTGGTTTCTTTTTGGAATTTGGTGGTATTTGACATTGGGATTTTATACTCTCTTCCTTCTCAAAAACAAAATGAAAACCGCGAACAGAGCAATTAAGGCGAACAAAACCTCAAACCCGGGAACTGAAAAAGTTCCTGAGCTGTTTGATGATATGCTTATCGGAATCATCTTATCAAAAAGATACACATTATAATCGCCTAAGTCACGGTCTCCAGTGCATCTTATCTCTATGCCCTGCTGATATGCTTTCGGCAAGGCATCCGTATCAACATCGAATTTTAGAACCGCAGTCCATTCCTCATCCGGCTTCAAATTGCCTACATAGTCGCTTTTCACATCGAAATCGAAAGGCACTTCCGCTTCTCCCGTTGACCTTACACTTACAGATTCTGCCTTCTCCGAACCTACGTTCCTTATCTTCACATGTAACGTAACGTAATCTCCACAGCTTATGTTTGCGGGCTCGGTATAAAACGAAACGATTTCAAATTCAGGCTTCGGCTTCACTAATGGGTTTATCTCCCGCATTACCACGTATTCTCCGCCCTTTGTATCTTTATATTTTATCTGCAATGGGATGCTGTACATCTTCGATTCTATGCCATCGGCAACGTCAACATGGAATGTAGCCACTTTTGAATCGCCGGAATTTAATCTGCCTATGTATGAGCGGTCTGTTCCAGACCATGATGGTTTGAATCCTTCATTGCAAAACAACTTGGCTTCGACATCCTTCGCTGCCGCTTCTCCGCTGTTCTCTATGTTCACGCTTACCTTCACATTCTCCTTACCAGGTCTTATATCCGCGGGGTCCGTGCTGACATTTCCAATGTTTATCATTCCCTTTCCTATTACGTTGAAATATAATCCTAATTCTACCGGTCCTTTAGGCTCAGTTACATAGCCCTCAGCAGGAGCAAAATAATATTCATTCCACGAACAGTTCACAGGAATAAGATAAACACCATTAGAAGCTTCTTCTTTTACATGAACCCTTATTTCCACTTCCTTTGAGCACCATGAATTCAACGTATTCATTTGGACTACCTTTGGTCCCACGAGGGACACGTTTTTTGTGCCTTCAAACGATAACCTGACATCTCTTGCATCTCTTCCTCCATTGTTTTTCACCGTTACCGTCACTTCTCTTGTATCACCGGGATGCAACTCCGTAGGCGTTACATCTGTTATCGTAACAGAAGAGAAAGCAGCACCAGCCAGTGGTGTAAACGACACAAGCGAAAACAACATAAAAAGCGCTATGCCGACTGCGCATAGCGAAACCAACTTTCTTCCTTTATCCTTTTTACTCATTTCTTATCGCCTCCTTTACATCATTATCTTCATTGAGATTTTCTCTGCCACTTCCTCTACGTTCTCTACATCCCCGGGCATCGTATTTATATCGTCTATTATCTTCGAGAACAGGAGAACAGCGAGGTCCAATTTTTTGTATTCGTTTATGAGTGCAAGAAAAGTCTCCCTTACTTTTGCATCGTTGATTTTATCTAAATTCTCGGACAGCAATTCTATCATTGGCTTGATCCTATCAGTAAGAAAATGCTTCATTAGTTCACCAAAACCCTCTGTTAACGAAGTATTAGCCAAATAGTGGATTTCTCTCCCCTCTCTACTTACTTCAATCATCGGTCCCATCTTCAATTTCTTCAAGCTTCGGCTGACCAAGCCCCTGCTGTAGCCCGTGCCTTCTTCTATCTCGCGCTGCGTTACGGGACAAGACTTGAACAGTAAGAAGCCCCAGACGCGACCCACAGGCGCTCCTAAGCCCCATTGCTTCCCTATTTTCGCTAACGAATCCAACACTTCTCGCATCACTTCACTCATCTTTTCATCACCATCTATCTTTTACTTTTTACTAAAATGTAAATTTATGGTATTTAAAGGTTTCAACAAACTTTTTGTTTTGAATTTAGATAATTCGGATTTGTGATTTGTTGTTTTCAAGTCAGGTATCTCAGGATTGAGCCATTTGCTCACTTCTCTACGTTCAGTCGGCGGCTCACCCCTCTTCATCTGTTTCACATATCCCTTCAGCGCATCGGCCATACGCTTTGCCGCAGAGCTGAGTAACCAGCTTTTGACGTCTTTAGAGTTCTTGTATTCTCTCAAAAGTACTGGTGCAACCTTTAAATCATGGTCTATACATTCGCCCATGAGCTGCCAGTGCTCTGGCGTCATCTTCGCCATGGTAAACGATTCATCGCTATCTAAAGCGGAGCCACGCATTGAAACGAAATTCATCGGCACGATGAGAGACAAAGTCCCTTTCAAATCCTCTACCAGTTCTATGCTTTCGACTACATCATCCGTAGTTTCACCCGGAAGACCGTTTATCATTGTTGCCGCGTTAAACCAGTTATTGTCATCAAGGAGTCCAAAAGCCTGTGTGACTATCTCCTGCCACTTCTCTGGTGGAGAGGGCAGCGCCTTACCTCGCATGTATTTCGCAATCAGTCGTGCGCTTCCCGTCTCTATTCCGGTTTGTGCACCCAGCCAATTCTGGTCGAGCATGGAGTAGCACGTTTCAGAAACGGCCTTTAGAAGCTCGGGATTATGATATACGGTGGCGAGAGCTATATGGCTCGCACCAATGCTCTCAATTCCTTCTACTGAGGCAACATGCCTGAACATGTTCAACACTCGCTCTTCGTCCGGCGCTATCCCCCGGGCACCGTAACGCAAGGCATCCTCAGAATGAAGACAGATAGAACGTTGACCCGCTTCTACATTTGTCTTCACGTCCTTTGCAATATGCTCTATGGATTTGAACCGGAGCCTCTGCATGTTAGGCGTGCAGAAGGAGCAGCCTCTTCCACAGCCCCTGCTTATCTCAACCAGACCGTGAATTGTAGCACCTATGATGTTGGGTATCTCATCTGCGTTTGGCTCTTTCCCATTTATTATCCTCGGCAGTTTCTCACCCGCAAGTATAGATTTAAACATTGCTGGAACGGTAATTTCACCCTCGCCGAGATGGACATAATCAATATTCAGTTTGCTCATAGTCGTCCCATCTGCTAACTGCCACGCCGCTTTACCGCCCGCAACCACTATCTTCTCCCGCATCACGGGCTTTTGCATCAATTCAAAGAACTTCACTCGGTTGTAAGGGGGTCCGGTATTAAGCATATCAACGAACTCCGAAGTCGGTGGATTGATGCCCAGGAAATCGTGTCCGCCGATGCCTATTATTTCCGTCCTGCTGCCAACCATGTGTTCCAAATCACGCGGATGCACAACCGCAACTTCGTCCTCGCCAAAGACTTCTGCTAAACACGCCTCTACAATTCTGAGTCCAAAATCAGCATATCGCGCTCTCCCGTTTTCACTCGGCGTGGGCGGCGACCAAACGTTAAAAAAGAACCAATCAGGTATAATACCCCGCGGCATGCAGGAGGAGAAGCCCACGAATATCCCCCACCTGTACTTACTCATCATTGTCTCATCTGCGGTCAGCACGATTTTAGGACTGTGGTTCATTTTTTGCAGTATATCCCCTATTTTGTTCATCCTTCCTCTTTATCCACTGCCACTGCGCTTTCAACCCTTCTCAGATAGGCGATTGCGTGTTCAACTTTCTCGCTGAGATGTTCGAGGTCTTTTGTTCCCTGAATGAGCTCATCAAGCTGCTTGAGATGACCCATAACCTTCTCACGTTCCGCTTTTATCAGTTCCACGAAGTTCACATTCGCCATGTACACGTTCCTTTTGATGCTTCTGACCCGTTCCACCAGACCTACCCGTATGAGCGTATTAAGATAGTTTATGGTAGAAGAGTATGCATAACTGGTTCTTTCACCTATGTCTTTCGCGGACAGCGGTTCTCGGGATGTAAGGACCACGGCATAAACAGAGCTGCAGCCTTCTGCAAAGCCCCAGTCCATCATCAACGCTTTCACTCGTCTGACAGCATGGTCCGTGTAGGTTTCACGCCCTCCTAATTTTGTTTTTGGATCTATCATAATTATTATAAATACTGTATTTAATATACAAGAAAATAGAAAATAAATTGTTGACACAACACTTTTTCTTTTTTAGAAAAAAAAGAAAACCTGTACTAAAAGAAAAAAAAACAATATTTTTAGTCAATATTTTTACCGAAGGTAAAAAAATTGTGTGTAAATCAATGTCTTAAATAGAAGGAAGTTATACGTTTATACAAATATGAAATTAGGGGGTAAAAAACATGGAAGAAAAAGAGAGTGAGGTAACACGAGCCGTTAGAGAAGCCGTGGTGAAAGCGGTTGAGAAGGGGGAAGACATAAAAGAAAAGGTAGTTGAGATTACCAGGGATGCCGTTAAGAAGGCATTAGAGGGAGCTGAAGTTACGAGGGAGAAAGTGGAATCTGTAGCTAAAGGTGCGATGAAAGGTGCAATTGAAGGCGCACGGAAGACGGAAGTAGAGGCTGCTGATGTCACCAAAGGGGC
>JAUXHM010000090.1 GCA_030621535.1 Candidatus Methanophagales archaeon
TTTTATTCGCTCGTTGCAAGTATGCACAGCGGGGAGGCGGAGAAGGAGAAGAAAGGGGATGTGGAACCCTTTGTAGAAGAAATGGAAGAAAAAACGAAGACCATTCCAGCGACCAAAAAATTGTATTACGAAGAACCATCGGCAGTGGAGTTCGAAGCGACGGTTCTGGATGTGATTGATGATTTGGTCGTATTAGACAGGACGCTGTTTTTTCCCGAAGGTGGCGGTCAACCTGCTGATACGGGCGTTTTAACGATTAAAGACGGGAGCAGGGCATTGAACGTGCTGGACGTGCAGGAAGTGGACGGCGTTATTCTTCATAAAACAGAGAACGGCAGGATAAGCAAAGGCGCAGTGGTATCCTGCCACATAGACGCAGCGAGACGAATCGCTCACACGAGACACCACTCGGCAACGCATATTGTAGTATGTGCGGCGAGAAAAGTGCTGGGGGAGCATGTATGGCAAGCAGGAGCGCAGAAAGGCGAAAAGCGTGCGAGAATCGACATCACGCATTTCAAAAGAATCTCGGATACTGAGCGAAGAGAGATAGAGAGGCTTGCAAACAGGATGGTAATGGAAAACAAGGACATAATAGCGAAATTTGAGGACAGAAACGAAGCTGAGCGGAAATACGGTTTCGATATTTACCAGGGCGGCGTTCCACCGGGCGAGAAAATACGAATCGTGCGTATAGGCGCGGATGAGGACGTGCAGGCATGCGCGGGAACGCACTGTTCAAAGACGGGCGAGGTCGGTCCGATAAAAATACTGCGCACTGAACGGATACAGGACGGTATCGAACGTATAGAGTATTCAGCAGGGGAGGCGGCAGTTGAGGCGATGCAGGCGCGTGAAGAGCTGATAAGGGAATCGGCATCCACGTTAAAAGTGCCTTATGAGAAGCTGCCTGTTGCGGTTGAACGGTTCTTCGATGAATGGAAACAGTTACGGAAGGAGAACGAGAGATTGAGAACCGAAATTGCCGAGCTGCGAATAGGATCGTTGAAGGAACACGCAAAAGAGATAAGCGGTGTACGAGTAATTGCAGCGGTGATGCCCGATGCAGATACGAAGGACCTCATGAAAATGGCGTCACAACTATCAGAAAATAAGTTCTTAACGATATTAATAGGTAAGTCAATAAAAGATAACCACGCATCCGTTGTTTCATCCGTACCTGCGTATCTGAAGGATAAGATAAATGCATCGGTATTGGTAAAACGTGTTTGTGAAGTGCTTGGGGGCAGTGGCGGCGGCAAAGCGGAAATTGCGCAGGGTGGTGGTGAGCGCGTGGAAAAGGTAGAAGAAGCGATGAAAGAGGGGCTGAGGATAGTGAAGAAGGAGCTTACAGGAGGCAAACAATAAAAAAAAATGTCCGCGTCTGAAAAAGGTGCCAAGCTGCAACCATTGGAGGATAGAGACATATTCTACGAATTTATGGATTGGAAACGATGTTTGATAATACCTTTTAATAAATGATATTTTAAAAGAAAGTAATAAGAGAAGAAAAAGTAAAGAGGTGCTCGGTGTGTATCTGATAATAGTGGGGTTAGGGGGAATAGGAAGGAATCTGGTGGACATTGCCACGAAGGACAAGAATGACGTGGTTGTCATAGACCAGGATGAGAAAAGGTGCGGGGAGATAGCGAGTAAATACGATGTTTTAATGATTGCCGGTGACGCAACAGAGAAATCAACCCTGGAGGAGGCAGAAGCGAGCAGGGCAAATGCACTCATCGCTACGACTTCTGACGATGCTGCTAATTTGATGATGTGTCTGACGGCAAAAGGACTGGGCACAAAAAAAACCGTTGCAGTGGTGAATCAGGAAGAGCACGTGGAGATGTTCAAGGAAGCGGATATCTTTCTGTTTGAAAATCCTGACATGACCGTTGCGAATCATCTATATTATTCGGTAAAACGACCGAGGATAAAAGATTTTCTTACGGTTAGTGGAGGAAAAGCGGAGGTATTCGAGGTTGTTGTGTCTGATAAATCGCGTGTTGTGGGGCAGAAGCTATCGAAGTTGCATATAAAAGATGGGATAATCGTGGCGATAGAACGAAATGGTGATATACTACTGCCAAAAGGTGATACAATCATCAAAACGCATGACCTCATAACCGTATTTACGAAGGCAAAGAATGTGGAGAAGATAAGTTCGCTTTTTGCACCGTGAAAAGTTTGTTTTCTGAAATGAGAAAAAAACTAAACGCCCGTGTTCACCCTTTCCAAAACGCAGGTGTCAGCAGAACTAAAACAGTAAATAACTCCAGCCGCCCCGCCCACATGCAAAAAGACAAGATGAGTTTTCCCAGGATAGGAACAGATGCATAATCGGCTGATACAAGACCAAAACCCGGTCCAATATTTCCCAGTGTCGCCGCTACGGAAGAAGCAGCGCTAACCATATCAAAGCCTACCGCAGTCATTGCAATCGAGCAGACCACAAATATCAGAATATACGAGATAAAAAAGGCGATAATCCCTTGTATGATGTCATCAGAAATGGGCTTTTTCCCTGTCTTCAGCACAAAAACCGCATGCGGATACAGAATTTTACGAATCCGCTGTTTGAAATATTTTAGCAAAACGTATATCCTGATGACCTTAATACTTCCTCCGGTTGACCCACCACATCCGCCAATGAACATCAGCGTGAACAAAATGATTTTGGATAAATGACTCCAGGCATCAAAGTCGGCGGTTGTGAATCCGGCGGTGGTCATGAAGGAAATAGCCTGAAATCCTCCGTAACGGAATGCTTCCTGTATAGAACCGGACGAACCGAACTGATAAAGGTGAATATACAAATCAGCAGTTATTATGGAGATAGCAGCTAAAAGAAGTAAGCAGTAGACCTGAAACTCCTTGTTTGCTATTACCCTTCCGGGTTTTCTTAGTAGCGAATAGTGCAAAATGAAGTTCATGCCTGCGAGAAACATGAACACGGCTATAATTAACTCGGCTATTGGGTTTGCGTAACCCGCGATATTATTCGTCAGTGGCGAGAACCCGCCGGTGGGCATCGTGCAGAACGCGGTGCAAAAGGCGTGATACAAGGGCATTTTCGCGGCATAAAAAAGCGCTAAAATCTCTGCACCGGTCAAGATCACGTAGATAGACCACAGCATTCTCGCGGTTACCTGAACTCTTGGTCTAATCCTTTCGGACATTGGTCCCGGGAACTCACGGTCAAATAACTGACTGCCCGCAATGCCGAAAGTGGGTAGTATCGCAATAAAAAGCAAAATCACGCCCATTCCTCCTATCCACTGCGTGAAACTCCGCCACAGCAGTATGCTGCGGTCAACCTGTTCTAAATTCAGCATTACGGTGGAGCCCGTGGTTGTGAAGCCGGACATAGACTCAAAAAAAGCGTCCATTGGACCTAACGTCGCGGAGAAGACGTAAGGAAGCGAGCCGAAAAATGCAACCGCAAGCCATCCTAAAGCAACAATGACAAATCCTTCTCTCCTTTTTATCACTCCTTTTGCGCCCATCTTTTGTTCTAAAATTATCCCCGCGGAAGTGGTTATTACAAGCGGGACCAGCCAGGTTTTAATAATAAAAAGGGATAATATTCTCTCTTCGTACCAAGCCGCTGCTAGCGGAACAATCATTAAAATACCAACATATTTCAAGATGCTTCCGATGCTACCGAAAATGATTTTTTTGTCCATACACTTTTTCTTTTTTTACAAAAAAGAAAACCTGTGCTAAAAGAAAAAACACGGGTTTCTTTATGAGAGGGAGTTGGATGGTAAAGTAAGAAAAGGTTTGTGTTGAAAGAAGAAATAGGGGCGGATGAGAAAGTGTTTTCAAACCTGAAAACGGTGCTAAAAGACCTTGGCAGTATTTTGGTTATACTTGGAGTGCTCATGTTTTTATTGCTCGTGGTCGCTTATGCCTTTGGAGAGCTTTACGTGATAAAACCTTTAGTGTTCACCGCCATTGCAGCCTTAGCCCTTGGATTAGCGCTTAGATTTTCTTTTAAAAATGCAAAAGAGCCAGAGTTTAAACATGCGATGGTATGTGCGGCGTTGGCGTGGCTGGTCGTTCCCGCACTCAGCTCGCTCCTTTTCATTATGATAGAAGGTATGAGTCCGTTGGATTCTTTCTTTGAAGCGATGTCCGGCTGGACAGGAACGGGTCTGACGATGATTGCACATCCCTCCTCGCTTACACACACCACGCAGTTCTGGAGAAGTCTGATGCAGTGGGTGGGCGGAGTAGGTGTGATTGTTTTGATGCTCTCTATCCTGGCACGTCCCGGGACTGGAGCATTCTCATTGTATAAAGCAGAAGCACGAGAGGAGAGAATAAAACCCAGCATTATATCCACAGTGAGGATGACCTGGTGGATTTACCTCATTTTAACCTCTTTTGGCATACTTTTATTCTTCCTCGCCGGGATGAAGCCATGGGAAGCGATAAATCATGCAATGACCGCAATAGGGACCGGAGGATTCACTGTAACCGATAAAAGCATGGCATACTACAACAACTTTCTTATTGAATTGGCAATTATTCCGATGATGATTTTAGGTGCGACACCTTTTTTAGTACATTATAAAGTGCTAAAAGGTAATCTCAAGGCTCTTTTTAAAGATGTACAATGCCGAGCTTTTGTAGTTATCTTGTTTATCCTGCTCGTTTCCCTATTCGCCGCCAATTACTCATTATACGGGGATGTTTTAGGCTGTCTCCGTTTTTCGTCTTTTCAACTTATATCTGGACTGACATGCACGGGGTTCCAGACAACGGGTGTGCATGGGTGGTCGGGGACCGGGCTGATTATCATGTGTATGAGCATGATAATAGGGGGTGGTGCGGGATCTACGGCAGGGGGAGTGAAATTAATAAGAGCGGTAATAGCATATAAGTGGATAAGATGGTCATTACGAAGAAATTTTTTGCCACCAAGAGCAATAATATCTGTCAGACTCGGGGATAGACTATTAGAAAAGGAAGAAATAGTTAAAATAGTGTCAGAGAGTAGTTTGATTATTATCCTCTGGCTTCTGTTTCTGGTTGCAGGAATATGTGTGTTATCGTCAGTGGTGGG
>JAUXHM010000066.1 GCA_030621535.1 Candidatus Methanophagales archaeon
TTCATTTCACTACGATCAGATAAAGGAGCTGGGAAAACTCTATATTAAGGGTGTAATATCCTTAGAAGACTTCCTTTCGTATTCCTCGAGCAATACAAAGGTCTGCGATGCTACGTATCTAAAAAGGGAAGGAAAGAAGGGTTTTATGGCGCAAAGAAGATTAAAAGTTACATTGTTGGGCGTTATGAGCTACTACAGGATGTTTTACTCACAGTAGAGCGGTATAAAGGCTTGAACTTCATCGTCGACTTCAGGATCGTCAATCACAACAAACGACATCTTACTAAGCCGCAAGAGATAGCAAAAGCGATAAAAACGGGTAAAATAAAAAAGGGGACTGGATTAGATTATCATCGATGGGGGTTTGAAATCGGGCGAACTCATGAGAGAAGCGAGGAAAGCGGGTGTACGAGTGCTGACTCGATTGAACTCGAATTTTGTTGTCGTCCGATTCGGCACCAAATTCAGAAAGGAAGATATATTAAGCAATATTAAACCAATTCGACGGACGGTAGGGTGTAAAAGTTATATTATCTACCCGTTCAAAAGGTGTATTTGTCAAGGGACTGCGGGAAACATGTTTTTGGTACGTGGTGAGGGCTATGACGACTTCATCCCGCTCTTCACTACGTCCCTCAATACTAAGCCAGAAACGGCTATAATGAAATATAATTTCATTCAATACCTGAGGCGGTATCTCACGGATATGGGGTTTAAAGACGTTTTAGAGGGTATATCTGTTCATTTGTTGCGAGAACACCCTCAAAAATGCGTGTTTTCCGTTAGAAACGCCTTTGAAGGGGCGCTTGGAAATATTGGCTGATCCCAAAATCGTTATGCGTCCAATAGTCGTCTGGTTTTAGCCTTAATGCTTCTTCAAATTCTTTCTCAGCATCTTCATAACGTTCACTTCCTAATTTTACTAATAGATTTGCAAGATAGCAACGGACTTCAGCATCATCCGGTTTTATCATTATTGCTTCTTCAAATTCCCTTTCTGCTTCATCCCATTTTCCCAAATTGTATAACGAATGCCCAAGTGCCTCATGGGATCTATCATTTTCTGGTTCCAGTTCTAAAATTCTTCTGAAAATTCTCGCTGCTTTTAGTGATTCGGACTGCACTAATTTTTCTCCAACTTCATATAAATATTCAATATCCTGTTCGCTGGCCAATTTTAAGGCTTTTCCGATTTCTCCACTTTCGATGAGTTCCCTAATCCTCGGGTTCATTTTTGTTGTTCTGCCATTTTAGCTATAATTTTATAGATTTACATTCCTTTTTCATGTTATTTAAGCTTTCTTATTCCGCTCAAAATTTGCATCAATCCGATACAACCAAGAATCACGCCAAGAAAGAATATCAAAAAGTCAAGCCAATTTATGCCTATTGCAATAAAGTAAAAAACCCCAAAATAGAATCGCTAATTATCTCCACGCTGAATACCCTAAGAAAATATAACACAATGTTTATGGTGAGTTCTAGTTAAGCAAGCTCAGGAAATGGCAGAAAGGTATACAGAGAAGGGTATCTGCTCAAAATTCACTGGAATTTTGAACAGACAGTGAAAAATAAAGATTGCAAAGTGCAAAACCCAAAATAAACTTTTCTTTTAAAAAGAAACCTTTACTAAAGAAACTATTTTTTTTTCTTTTAGCACAGGTTTTCTTTTCCGTAAACGCTTTTCTTTTCGAAAAGAAAAGGGTTTAATTATAAGAACGCCATCGCCTCCTTGCAAAACCTTCTCGCAGCTCCCTCTATATCCCTGCTTTTGTATATTGCAGACCCTATAATGGCATACGCTTCTTTACCTTTTACCGCTTCAAATGCTTTGCTTATCGCACCCCCCTGCGAACCGATTCCGGGCATGCAAAACTTCGGCTCGTTCACGATTTTCGATAGGAAACGATTGTATTCCGCAACAATACCGGGTTTGCTTCCCGGAGCTACGAAATATTCCACACCGCATTCTGCTGCGATTTTGTATATCTCTTTTGGTGCATCTGCGTCAATAAATCCCCCTTCTCTATGCAGGTACTTTTCATGTGTCATTTCACCGCCTACCCAGGGAACCAACCCGTTTTTGAATATCGCTTCGATAAACGCTTTCTCAGTGGCAGGGCCGGCCATCGGGAAAATAATAACAGCTTTCACACCTGCTTTTGCGCACACCTCTGCGAATTTATCGCCCATCGCCGGTATGTCCGTGCCTGCCTTTTGGTGGTCGTAGATTACGGGCAAGTCGGTCTGCTCTGCCGCTATCTCCGTCAGTTTCGGTAATCCGTAGCGTAACGCAAGTGTGCACCCCACCTTATATCCTGCGATTCCTTCAATCGAGCATGTCCGCTCAATTAACGTTTGGAATTCTTCTATCGTGGTTACGTCACACGCAGGGATTACGCCTTGCGTCAGGTGAAATAGTTTTGTCATAACACTTTTTCTTTTTTACAAAAAACTTTTTTGCTTGCAAAAAAGTTTACTAAAAAATATAAGTTTCTTTGGTAAAGCTTTCTTTTTCAAAGAAAGGTTTGTGCTAAAAGAAAAAAATATTCGTTTCTTTGATAAAACTTTCTTTCACAAAGAAAGTTTTCCATCTTCTTTTGGTAAAGCCTTTCTATAAGCCCTTACAGGGCTTGCGGGGTCGTGGGGTGGAACCCCACATAAGAAAAGGTTTGTGCTAAAAGAAAAAATAATAAATAATTTTTATAGAACTACTGCTATTTTTAATAAACCGATGACAAGGCTAATGGTTCCGCATCCCGGGCATTTCTCCGCATTGAAGGAGATAATAGAAGCAAAAGAGTCGGAAGAAGGTTTAGAGGAAGTGGAAGAGGTGTTCATGGGCGGGTCGCCGGAAGTAATGGGAAGTGGAAGAGGGGTACTGCATGCACCGCTTATTGACGAGATAAGGGAACAAACCGAATATGCGCATCAGCACGGCATAAAAATGAATATCGTAATGAATTCCACATGTCTCGGGGGTCATCATCTGACTTTCGAGGGCTATAAGATGTTCAAGTGGTATTTCAGCGAGTTAAATAAAGCGGGTGTTGATGGTGTCATAGTGGCAGAGCCATATCTCGTGGAGCTTCTGCGCGATTTCCCGATGAAGACAATTGTATCCGTTTTATCTTATGTTGATGCTCCACAACGCGCCAAATTCTTTGAAGACCTCGGAGCTGATGTGATAACGGTGGACACGAACATAAACAGGCATTTCCCGCTGTTGAGGGCAATAGTAAAAGCGGTTAACTGTGACGTGAGGGTGATAGTGAACGAAGGCTGCCTTTACCGGTGTCCTTTCAGGTATTTCCATTACAACCTCGCCTCGCATCTCAGCAGTTTAAACCAACCTCGCTCTCCTCTGTTCGCACCCGACTTCTATTTCGATAAATGCATAAACATCCGCCTGAGAAACCCCACGCAGATAATAAAGTCCCCGTGGATAAGACCCGAAGACGTGAAGGAATACGAAGCGATAGGGATAAAGAGCTTCAAACTTTCCGGGAGGACAAAAACGGTGAACTGGATAATAGAGTGCATGAGGGCGTATTCTCATAGGTCGTTCAAAGGGAACTTGCTTGAACTCCTGGATTGCCCTCAAATGCTCAGGTTCATGTTTTACGTGGATAACGAGAAGCTTGAGGGCAGCATAGAACAATGGAAGAACTGTAAAAAAATCTGTAACGAATGTGGATATTGTGATAAACTTACACAGGAGGTGTTGACCAGTATCAAATGAAAGTGATAGTTCCGCATCCGGGTCATTTCCCCGCTTTAAAGGAGATAATAGAAACAAAAGAAGCAGCGGGTTTGAAAGACGTATATGAGGTTTACATGGCGGGCTCTCCAGAAGTGGTAGGTAGCGGAAGAGCGATGCTCCACGGAGCGCTTATTGAAGAGATAAAAGAGCAGACTGCTTATGCGCATCAGCACGACATAAAGATGAACGTCGTGATAAATGCATCATGCCTGGGCGGTTATCACCTTACCTTTGAGGGCTATAAGGTGTTTGAGTGGTACTTCGGGGAATTGAATAAGGCGGACGTTGATGGCATTACCGTGGCAGAGCCGTATCTAATTGAGCTTTTGAAGGAGTTCCCGATGGAGACGGTTGTTTCATGTGTAGCGCATGTAGACTCACCGCAACGTGCTGAATTCTTTGAGGATCTGGGCGCCGATACAATCACGGTGGATACAAACATCAACAGGGACTTCCAAACATTAGAAGCAATACTGAGAGCCGTGAATTGCGACATCAGAATACTTGTGAACGAAGCCTGTCTTTACAAGTGCCCGTTTCGGTATTCGCATTTTAATCTCTTCTCGCACATAACCTCCCCCCGGTCTTCTTTTTTGAATGCACGAAACCAGCCCCTGAATATCTTTGGCGACTACTATTTTGATAAGTGCATATCCATTCGCATGCGACAGCCATCGGAGATCATAAGGTCACCGTGGATAAGACCGGAGGACATGAAGGAATACGAGGAGATAGGGATAGAAAAGTTCAAGATTGCGGGTAGAGCAAACACGGTGAACTGGATAATAAATTGCATGACGGCATACTCACGACGGTCATTTAAAGGAAACCTACTTGAACTTCTTGATTGCCCTTCTGAACTCCGCTATGCATTTTACTTAGATAACGAACTCCTGGACGGCAGCATAAAACAATGGAAACGATGCAAAAAGATATGCGATGAATGCAGGTATTGCGACGAGCTGACGAGTAAGGTTTTGAGCGTGGTGAAATGACAAAATAAATTATAGACACAGATTAACGCAGATTAACACAGATGATAAGAATCAACACGGTTAAACTAAAATAAATCTGCGTAAATCAGTGTAAATCTGTGTCTTAAATAGAAGGAAGTTATACTTTATATGCAATGAAATATCTTGCAGAAAAATGAAGGAAGAGATAAGTGAAGGCAGGAAAAAGCTTGAAGAAGAGCTGAGGCATCTGATAGGAAACATATTCGTGCCAGAAGCAAAAGTATTCGGGATGGTGTGCGGCTGTGTTGGTTTCGCAGCAGACCTGCGTGGATTGCAATATGACGACGTAGACGTGTTCAGGGAGAAGATAAGTGCGATATTAGAGGAGATAAGCAAATCCGTTGGCGTAGAGCCGGAGTTTGTATATGCGAGAAAGCTGCCGGGGAGCGAAGAAGTAGTCACGCTAACGGCGAGGGAATTATGCGAACGATGCAAAAAGGAATTTGCAGGCTCTAAAGCTTCACCGCGACCTGACATAGTGGTGTTAAAGAAAAATGTATGACGAATAACGAACCGAAACGAGAAATAGCGTTATTATGGGATAAAGATACGCCTTTTATGCAGCACCTCACCGATAAGGGGTTTGATTGTGAGCTAATAACACCGAATCTGTTGTTTGCTCCGTTCTTTTCATTTACCGGCTATAAGTTAGTAATAGTTCCGGCGGGGTTTGGGAACAAATTATATTCGGGGATATTAAAGGGACTCAGAGCAAATAGAGTACGTATAAAAGATTTTGTAAAGGCAGGAGGTGTTCTTTTGGTATCAGGTGCGCTTTCAAACAAGGACGCATACAATTGGCTCCCTGTAAAAATCGAATACGTGATGGAGAAGAGGCGGGTAAGAACAGAGGTGATGAAGGAGCATAAAGCAGCATCGATAGTGGAAAAAGAAGAATGCATGTGCGATGGCTACTTCGACGGGACAGGGACAGAAGGAGAAGTAATATTAAGAATAAAAGACGATAATGATGAGAAAACGAAAGCGATTTTGGTTGTGTTGAAATATGGAGCAGGGGAGATTATTGCTACGACTATTCATGAATATCCGTCTGAAAGGTTTATTGCGTATTGTGTGGGAAGATAATAAGTATTTAAGTTTTTCAATTCTAAAGTATTGCTTCTAAAGCTTTGCTTAACAATGCGAATGTTTAAATCATAAGTGGAAAGGCTCAATACATAGGTAAGTGTTATTTGTTGATTTGGCTCAATACATCGTACAGTGTCATAAGGTTTTACAGATATCTGGTCTAAGAAAGGATATGCAATCTCCCTTGTATTCTTGCCTACTAATGCATCGTGGATGAATGACGAGGAAAGAGTCTTCGCAGATGTGGAAAAAAAACGTGTTGGCAAACTCAGATGAGCCTGACAGTGAACATCTTCAAAATAGAATCGCTAATTATCTCCACGCTGAATACCCTAAGAAAATATAACACAATGTTTATGGTGAGTTC
>JAUXHM010000019.1 GCA_030621535.1 Candidatus Methanophagales archaeon
GCATAGTTCAACAAGAGGCTTTTGAGTATTTATTATATTATTGGCACTGTCGAATTTTCTAGTGAAATCTCTATATCCTTAAATTTTACCGCAGAGCACGCGGAGAGCGCTAAGATGACATTGAAGGTGTGAGGTATGAGGTGTGAGTAGCCCTGAAACCTAAAACCTCACACCTACAGATAATAATACCGCCCCTTCTTCTTCTGTTCCCTGTCCTTTGCCGACCCTATCTTATTTATCCGTGGTCGAAGCGTGCTTTCATCACGCCTGAACGTCAAACCCAAATCGTGCAGAAATAAATTCATTCCCTCTTGCATCCCGAAACACCCTTTTATCTCTCCTCGTACGCCCGGCTCACCGTCGAAAACCATTAGCCTATCGCTTAACAAATCTATCAAATATATGTCATGGTCTACAATCAAACCCGATACGCCTCTTCGCTCCACATACCGTCTTAACGTTTTTATCAACCGTGCCTTCTGCTCCACATCGAGATGCGCTGACGGCTCGTCCAGCATGTACAATGATGCATCCTGACAAAGACACGCAGCTATCGCAACGTTTTGCAATTCACCGCCACTGAGTTCTTTCAGGTTCTTTTCCTCTAAGTTTGAAATTCCCAATGGGTTTATCACGTCAATGATGTCCGCTTCGCTTAATTCCCCTTTTACCGAATGAATAAAATCCTTCACGCGTATATCTCGCTCATCGCTCTGTAAAGACTTTATGTATTGCGGCTTGTAAGAGACGTTAATATCAAATGATTGTGCGGCTTCTTTTCCCGCTGTCGGCTCTGTTTCACCTGCCAATACGCTCACAAATGTGCTTTTACCAATGGCGTTTCTTCCTACTATGCCCAATACTTCGCCTTTCCCTATACTGCCCGGCTTCGCATTCAATACAAAACCATCGTCACCGTATCTCTTCTCAAACCCGTCATATTCGACGAAAACATTCCTCACCTCTTGTTGCTCCCTCGGTGGATGCACATTGAATTCTATTGGCTTATCTCGTATTCGCACGTTTTCTGCATGCAAGAAACCACTTAAATATTCGTTTATCCCTCGGTTCGTGCTCTTTGGCATTGTTACAACACCATACTTGCCGGGTTCACCATAGATGAGATGCACATAATCCGCAAGCATGTCGAGGATAGCGAGGTCGTGTTCCACCACAACTACTGCCTTATCCTTCAAAACTTCTTTCATTCCTCTCGCTACTCGCGCTCTCTGATAAATGTCTAAATAGGGTGTTATTTCGTCAAAGAAGTAGAAATCCGCATCTTTTATCATTGTTGCTATGATGGCAACCCGCTGCAATTCGCCGCCGCTCAGCTCCTTTATGTCCCTCCCCCGCGCTTCTTCGAGTTCAAAATCCTTCACAAGCCGTTTCGCTACTCCACGTTCGTCGGTAATATCCAGCAACTCCTGAACTTTACCATCAAAGTATTCAGGAATTGTATCTATATACTGCGGCTTATAAGCCACCTTAATATCCCCTTTCGCCAACTTATCGAAGTAATTCTGCAACTCAGACCCAGCATACCGCTTTTTTATCTTATCCCAACTCGGCTTTTCTTTTTCTTCTGCCTCAAAGTTTACTTTGCCAAGGTTTGGAACCTGCAATCCCGATAATATTTTAATTGCCGTGCTCTTCCCTATCCCGTTCTCTCCTATCGTTCCTGTTATCTTACCCGCCTTTGGAATCGGCATTCCATAAAGGACGAACCCGTTTTCACCATATCTGTGCGTCTCTTTACCTTTCAACTCCTCTGGCAACCCGATTATGGAAATAGCATTAAAGGGGCATTTTTTTATGCATATCCCGCAACCCTCGCATAAATCCTCTGATATTACTGGCTTGCCATGTTCACCCACAACTATCGTTTCCACCCCTGTGCGTACCATCGGGCAGTACTTTATGCATTCATATTCGCATTTCCTCGGTTGGCACTTATCATGCTCCAATATCGCTATCCGCATTTCATTGTAAGTTCTATAATTCGTAAAGCAAGCAAAGCAGCATTTTCGCCGTTGTCTATGCCTACTACCGCTACAGGAACACCCGGCGGCATCTGCACCATGGAAAGCAGAGCATCCACGCCGAGCAACTTCCCGCTCACGGGAACACCAATCACGGGCTTTTTCGTTTTTGACGCTATTACCCCCGGCAATGCCGCCGATAACCCTGCAATTGCTATTATCACTTCCACCTCTTCTTCGCTTTCTTTTAAATATCTATCCAGCTCATCGGGATTCCTGTGTGCGGAAATCACCTTCACTTCATAAGAAATCTTATGTTCATCCAGCACCTTTACCACGTTGTCCGCTATCGCCCTATCGCTCTCCGAGCCCAGTATCACCGCTATTTTATCCATTTTTAGTAGTCCTTCGCTCTTTCCTCCATCATACAGGTGAACTCTTCAGGGTCTCTTATCTTTTTCAATTCCTCTTTCCTTATTAAAACCGTATTATCTACTTGCACTCGTTTGACGTTACCATTCACCACGAGCACCGATTTTGTTCGCGTAACTCGCGACAAACTGCTTATTATTCTCGCTTTTTTTATCATTCGCCCGGTGTATTTGCTTATACCCGTGAGAATTTTCATCCTTTCGCTTTCCTCTCCTCTCAGCCGTTGCGATTGTGGAAGCGAAACAGCATTAAAAGGTGCATACGCAGTTCTGAATATCTCAAATCCTATCTCTTCCATTACACCTAAAATATCCTGCTCTAAACCCGAAGTCACCTCTTCTACTCGCGCTCCTGGAATATCCCGCGCCTGCCGTGGCAAAGAGTTTTCAAATTCGGATTTTAAAAACTCCAGAATTTCTATTAGCTTCGTATCCAATATTTCCTCCAGTTTTAGTGCAATGTCTATTGTCGTACTCGTCCCGCCTTCCTCATATTTGCTGACACTCCTCCTTGAAACACCTAATTCCGCGGCAACGTCGCCTAAGGAAAGTTCCTTCCGCTCTCTTGCCCACTTCATCTCTTCGCCGTCTATATTAACATACAATCCCCCTGTTGCAGAATAGACGTAGGGATGCACGCCTTCGACAAAATAGTCATATAGCGTATGAGCGTTTAGAGCAGGAATGCCGTATCGGTGATATACAACGTCATCCTCTAAAAATGAAGTACCTCTTTTCTCACCTATAACAACGGGCGAGGCAAGCAAGCAAAATGCAGCACGTTTTATACTTCTTGCTACTTCCTCGTTAATGCCATCTATGTTATGCAATATCTTTGCTAGCAGGGTTATTTCCTCTCGCCTCGCTGCTAAATCAAAACCTCGGGCTTCACATCTGCTCGATACGATAAAACCCGCTTCCTGCAATGTTTCCATCACCCGTGCAATCAAATCTTTCTTCATCTTTTACTTTGCATTTTGCATTTTTCACTCTGCATTTTTCATTGAACCTTGCTTAGATATTTCCGTTGCACGTCGGGTAGCTTCTATTACTGCTTCCATCATCGCTGCTTTTACAGCCCCCGATTCCATTGCATACAGCCCTCTTATTGTTGTCCCACCAGGAGAAGCGGTCATTGTAACTATTTCAGATGGCTGTTTGCACTCAAGAATCATTTTCGCTGCTCCAATCGCCGTCTGGGCAGCAATCGTCAATGATAATTCACGCGGCAGCCCTTCATACACAGCGCCATCCGCCATCGCATCTATCACCGCAGCAACGAAAGCGATGCCACTGCCGCTTAGCCCTGTAATAACGTCCATGTCGCCCTCATTCACCGAGTGAACAGTACCAATGGCACTTAGAATCTCCTTTGCTATTTCTTCATCCGCTTCATTCGCATATTTCCCTTTACATATTGCACACACCGCCTCTCTTACATGTGCCCCTATATTTGGCATCACCCGAATCACCTTCCTGCCTCGGGCTTTGGCTTCTCCGAGGTATCCCTCTATCGCAGCGGTTGGCACGCCAGCGGCTACCGAAATCAAAATCTTGTCCTCGTTCATAAAAGGTGCAATCTCTTTTACTACTACCGACATATCGTTTGGCTTAACTGCTAATATCGTCACTTCTGCGTTCTCCGCTACCTCCTCGTTTGTCTCGCATACCACAACTCTTGAATCTGTCCCCAGGTCAGCCTCAAAAAATCTGCGTTTCTCATTCTCCGCATCAGTTATAAATATCTTACTCGTGGGCTCGGCGGTTAACAGTCCGCGAAGAATGGATGCCCCTATGTTACCCACACCGATAATGCCTATCTTCTCCTTTTTCCTCTTCGTCTTCCCCTTTCCCTTCCCTGTTGCCTTTTTCCCGTTCATTCTACTCGTTCATTGGGTGTATAAGCACGACATTATTGCCACGGACCACCACAGAACCAAGCAATCTACGTCTTTCTCCATTCTCCACCTCGTTTGCTCCACTCAGGTGCAAATTCAAGTAATCATCCACTGATGTCAATACACCCTCCAGCACGCTCCGCTCACCTTTCATCTCTACATGCACCATTCTCCCCACCAAACTTTGCACTCTTTTATTTGGAAACATATTCCTGACTTCCTTTTCCTTATCTTTATACTCCCTTATTTATAGTATATAAAGTATAATGTTTCTTTGGTAAAGCCTTCTTAAAAGGTATTTGCATAAACTAAAAGATATGCTCCATGATTTGGTTGTTGAAGGTAAAGTTGTAAATCCTGAAGGTGTCTACGAGGCTCAGATAGGCATTGACGATGGATATATCACAGAGATAAAAAAGCAGGGTTTACGAGCCGAGAAAACAGTAGAGGCTCGCGGGTGTTTGATTTTTCCAGGGTTTATTGATATACACGCTCATTTAAGGGAGGATAGCAGTCATAAATGGGACTACAAGGAAGATTTCGGGACGGGCTCTGCTGCTGCGGTTCATGGTGGTATAACTACCGTTGTGGATATGCCGAACACACCTCTGCCAGGCATAAATGTCGACCGAATAAGGAAAAAGTGCGAACTCGCACGCTCAACGTCAAAAGGCTTGATTGATGTCCTTTTCTATGGTGGTGTAACCGAATCCAACCTAAGTGCGATTGCGGATATGCAGAAAGAAGTAGTAGGTTACAAGATATACCTCTGCGAGACCACAGGCGGATTGTATATCCGGGAGGAGATGTTGCCAGCAGCAATTAAAGCGATACAGGCGACTTCTAAACCCGTTGTAATTCATTGCGAAGACCAGGGAATTATAGAGAAGAAGAAAGAGGAAGTAAAAGCAAAAGTAAAGGGGGAAGAAGGTAGTCGTAACTATTCCGAGCTAAGACCGGAGGAAGCAGAATTAGCGGCGGTAAATAGTGTTTTAGCCACCGTTTCAAGTTCCGCTTCTGCTGGACACGACAGAGCGAAAATAAAAGTGAAAATCAATATTGCTCACGTTTCTGTTTACGAGACGCTAAGTATGATAAAACAGTACAAAAATGTTCACTGTGAAGTCACACCACATCATTTGTTTTTTAATACGGCGGACGTACTGGCTAAACAGGCGTTTTTAAAAATGAATCCGCCTTTAAGAACCGAAGAAAATAGGCAGCGGCTGCTGGATGCATTCAAAAGAGGCGAGATAGATTTTCTGGCGACTGACCATGCACCGCATACGCAGGAGGAGAAATCACTTGATTTTTCGGTAGCCCCTGCGGGCGTTCCCAACTTAGACACCTACGGCAATTTCGTGTCCTGGCTGATTGTCCGTTGTGACGTCCGTCCAGAGCTCATATCGAGACTATGCGCGTATAATCCCGCGGCGTTCTTAGGATTAAATGACCGGGGGCGTATAGAAGCAGGAAAACGTGCGAATTTGACTGTTTTAGATCTGCACCGGAGCGTAAAAATCCGCGGCGAACGGTTATATACAAAATGCGGGTGGTCACCATTCGAGGGCTATGAATTCCCGGGGTCGGTGAGGCACACCATTTTTAATGGCGTTGTATTATCCGAATATGACGAATTAACCGGGTTCGAGTACAAAAAATAAAGTTATTCCACGCTTTACTTTAACAGGTAACGTATCATGAATCCTACCATAGAGACCGTCGTGGTTGCAATATGGCTGATGCTGCCCGCATACATAGCAAATGTGAGTGCGGCATTTTTTGGCGGTAAAACACCCATAGACGGGGGTATTTCATGTGGTAAAACACGATTGCTTGGCGATGGAAAGACATACGAGGGCACCTTAAAGGGTATTTCTTGCGGTTTTATCTTCGGCATCTTTCAGCAACTGTTTTTACACTCTTTTGGACTTTTTCCAGCCTTTTTAGTCGTTTTATCTTGTTTATCGGCAGGTGCAATGTTTGGCGATATGCTCGGCAGCTTCATAAAGAGAAGAGCAGGACTGAAGCGAGGTGCTCCGCTGCCTCTGGTAGATCAGCTGGATTTCGTGGCGGGTGCCTGGCTGCTCCTGTTCTTGTTTGCCAGGGATTGGTTCATTGAAAGTTTCTCATTGAATATAATCATTGCCGTCGTTATTATTACCCCGCTACTGCATCTGCTTACAAATTACGTTGGGTTTAAGATGGGAAGGCAAGATGTCCCGTGGTGAAATACCATTCTGAGGTTAGACAAGGCAAGAAAATATAGTGATTTATCACCGCGGAGAGCGCAGAGTACGCAGAGTTTTAAGAGTTTTCCAATCATTGTTTATGCTTTCTGGTGCCCTTTGCGTTCTCCGTGTGCTCTGCGGTGAATTTTGAGGATATATATGGCAATTTCACTAGAAAAATTGACCGCGCCAGTCCAACAACAAAAGAAAAAATCTGTGTAAATCCATGTCTTAAATAGAAGCAAGTTATACGGTATATACAACAAGAAAGAAGAAAAAAGCGGGGGCTTTTATGGCGGGATTGAGCGTATAAGGAGGGAAAAGGGACGTGTTTAAGAAGATAAGAAAAAGGGACGGCAGGGTAGTAAGATTTGATTCTAAGAAGATTGCAGATGCGATTGCAAAAGCAGGTGCAGCAACTGGCGAGTTTGATCATAAAATCGCGCGGGCGTTGACCCTTAAGGTATTGAACTTGGCGCAGCAGGCAATCTCGCACAGGATACCTACCGTGGAAGGGATTCAAGACGTGGTTGAGGAGGTTTTGTTATCTTCCCCTTATCGCAAAACCGCTAGGGGGTATATTATTTATCGAGAGCAACATGCGGGAATCCGGGAGATAACGGCAAAAGCAGACGTTGACATGGTTGACCAATATCTGGAGAAGCTCGACTGGCAGGTTAATGAAAATAGCAATATGACCTTCTCTTTGCAGGGATTAAACAATTATATTTCTTCGGAAATCAGCAAAACCTACTGGTTAATTAAAATTTACCCGTCAGAAGTAAGACAGGCGCATTTAAATGGCGATTTTCATATACACGATTTGAACATTCTCTCGGTTTATTGTGTCGGCTGGGACCTTTTTGATTTGTTGGAGGAGGGTTTCAGGGGAGCGCCGGGAAAAGTAGAAAGTGAACCCGCAAAACATTTCCGTTCTGCATTAGGGCAGGCAGTAAATTTCTTTTATTCGCTACAGGGGGAGGCTGCGGGCGCTCAGGCGTTCTCGAATTTTGATACCCTGCTTGCACCTTTTATACGAGCAGATGGATTGGGCTATGAAGAAGTGAAGCAGGCATTGCAGGAGTTTGTATTTAACGTGAACGTTCCCACCAGGGTTGGATTTCAAGCACCATTCACTAACATCACTTTAGACCTGACCGTTCCCGAGTACTACGCCAACCAGAGTGTCGTCATTGGTGGAGTGCCGCAAAAAGAGACGTATAAGGACTTCAAGGACGAGATGGAAATGTTTAATCGGGCACTTTTAGAAGTAATGGCAGAGGGAGATGCCAAAGGCAGGGTATTTACTTTTCCTATCCCCACTTACAATATTACGAAGGATTTCGACTGGGCGAACCCTAATTTGGATGTTCTATGGCAAGTTACCGCTAAATATGGCGTGCCTTACTTCTCTAACTTTATAAATTCTGATATGAATCCGGAAGATGCCCGAAGCATGTGCTGCCGGTTGCGAATAGATAACCGAGAGTTAGAGAGAAGAGGGGGCGGGCTTTTCGGGTCGAGTCCGTTAACAGGCTCTATCGGTGTGGTCACGATTAACATGCCAAAACTTGGATATTCAGCGAGGGACGAAGAAGACTTTATCAGGGTTTTAGAGCGGTTGATGGTTCTGGCGAAGGAGAGCCTGGAGATAAAGAGGAAGGTTTTAGAGAACTTTATGGAAAAGAATCTTTATCCGTACACGAAATATTATTTAAGAGGAGTAAAAGAGCGTTTTGGTGAGTACTGGAAGAATCATTTCTCCACGATTGGTTTGGTGGGTATGAATGAAGCCTGCTTGAATATGTTTGGAGAGAATATCGCATCGGAAAAGTCCAGGGCGTTTACCTCACGGGTGTTAGATTTTATGCGTGATAAATTATTAGAATTCCAGGCGGAAACTGGGAATAACTATAATCTGGAGGCAACGCCTGCGGAGGGGACTTCTTACCGGCTTGCAAAAAAGGATAAAGAGAGCAATCCGAAGATAATCTGTGCTAATGAAGATGACTGGGAGAAGGGTGCAGAGCCATTTTATACTAATTCCACGCAACTACCGGTAAATTATACTGATGACGTCTTCGAGGCGCTGGACTTGCAGGATGAAATACAGACAAAGTACACGGGAGGCACCGTCATACACATTTTTGCCGGAGAGCGTGTCAGCGACTCTAACACACTGAAAGCGTTAATCAGGAAAATCTGTGAGCTCTATCACTTGCCTTACTTTACCTTCACTCCTACTTTCAGTGTTTGCCCCTCGCATGGCTATATAGCGGGTGAGCATTATGCCTGCCCAACGTGTGGTGCAGAGACGGAGGTATATTCACGTGTAGTTGGTTATCTGCGCCCGGTAAACCAATGGAACAGAGGCAAGCAGGAAGAATTTAAGAAGAGGAAGACGTTTGATATAAATAAGGCAACATGAACATCGGCGGGTTTCAGCGATTTTCGTTAATAGACTATCCCGGGAAAATATGTGCCATCGTGTTTACGCAGGGCTGCAATTTCAGGTGCCCGTATTGCCACAATCCGGAGCTGGTGGACCCCAAGCGTTTCTCACGTCCTATCGCGGAAGAAGAAATTATTGAATTTTTGGCGAATCGCAGAGGAAAACTCGATGCTGTCGAAATAACGGGGGGAGAACCAACACTTCAGCCTGACCTGATTGATTTTATGTGCGACCTCAAAAAATTGGGCTATCTAGTTAAGCTGGATTCAAACGGCAGCAATCCAGGAATACTAAGCGAAGCGATTGAACACGAAATCGTGGACTACATTGCTATGGACGTAAAAGCGCCGTTGGAAAGATACCGGGAGATTCCCGGTTCCCGGGTTGACCCGGCAAAAATCGAACACAGTATCGAATTAATCATGTCTTCCAGATTGAATTATGAATTTCGAACGACGGTAGTGAAATCGCAATTAGGTAAGCGAGATATTTTAGAAATAGGGCGGCTGATACGAGGTAGTAAACGATACATATTGCAGAAATTCGTGCCTGTAAAGGTGTTGGACAAGAAATTTCTCGATGAAGATGAAGTGGTTTACACGGATGACGAGTTAGAATATTTGAGGGATGCGGTGAAAAGAAAAGGTTATGTTGCCGAATGCAAGGTGCGGTGAAAGAAGAAAACGATGAAGAAAAAATCTGATTGGAAGGGAACACTTAAGCGCGAACGAGCACAGAAAGACGGGTTCTTTGCCGTGCACGAGCAATCGCCGAGTAATTACTCAAAATCTTGTGGTGGAAATCTTAAATACTAACCTTAACTCCGCACCTTTTTGGGCAAAAATAGTTCTTTTGGTAAAGCTTTTCTTTCTAAGAAAAGGTTTATTTCAGTACATCTAACATCGCAACCCTTTCTAACACCAACTGCTTTAGTTTGGATTCGCCCACTGCCTTTAACTCAGCCTCTGTTATGTCAAAGAACTTCTTTATACCCTCTTTTTTATCACCTTTATATTCTAACTCCAACTCTGAGATTGGCTCTTCTTGTATCCCTGTTTTCCTCTTTACTTCCTCAGCAACCATTTCCAAATCTTTTTCTCCTCTCGCAGAAGCATCAACAATAACGATTGCAACTCTTTTTTCGCCTTTCGATTTCGACACGCCCATCGCCAATGCTCTTTCTATCTGCCTTCTTCCCGCGGTATATAAAAGAATCTCCAAACTCAAGTCATTTGTTATGTTTCTGTTCCTGCCCACAGCCCGCAGTGCCTTTTTCACCGCTGATTTTATATGTTCTTCCCCGGCTATCAACTCCGCATTCATCGCTTGTATCGTCACATCATATTTACGAGCGACGGTTTTCAATACAGCAAGAAAATCGTCCACATTTGATACCCTGACTTTACCAGCAATTAGTTTGCAGTTTAATTCCTGCTTCTGCTTATCGAACATTTTAATGTATATAACGTATAACCTCCTTCTATTTGAGACACAGATTTACACTGATTTACGCAGATTTATTTTAGTTTAACCGTGTTGATTCTTATCATCTGTGTTAATCTGCGTTAGTAATTTATTTTCTATTTTCTTGTGGTATATAAAGTATAACTTCTACCTATTTAGGACGCAGATTTACGCAGATTTACGCAGAAAACTATTTCCTAAAATTATCAAATGCTTTACGTTTAACTTCCGGTTTAGTGCCAAAATCCAGAAAACCATAACCCAGTTTATTATAAACACGATAGAAGATTCTAATAATCTCCTCCGTCAATTCATTATATTTGAAATCCTGATTATCTGCGTTCATCTGCGTCCGATTATCAAAAATTATTCTTTCTTGTTTTATTCTTCCCTCTCTCGTACTCGTGAACCTTCGATTCTCAACGTCACAACCTTTGTATCTTTCAGCGAAACATTTGCGAGCTTAGCCGCTTCCTCTAACGCATCCTCTAAGTCCCCTGTTTTATCTACGAGACCCAGCTGCAATCCTTCCTCACCGGTAAACCAGCCTCCGCGTGATATATTCCTCATATCCTCCTCGCTAATGTTCCTGCTTTCACCAACACACGCCGAAAACACTTCTTGAACGCTCTCCAGACGTTCCATGAGATACGCTCGTTCGCTCTCGTTTAGCCGATAATCGGCAAACATATCCTTGAACTCGCCTGGAGGCATGGAAGACATCTCCTCTGCTT
>JAUXHM010000045.1 GCA_030621535.1 Candidatus Methanophagales archaeon
AAAAAGGATGAATCCTGAATTTAGCAGTCATAATCAAGATGAGAATCAATGCGAGAAGGAATATGAGTATTAGGTTCATGTTCTTCGTCTCCTGCCGAGGTTCAGATTTTTACCTTTTATAAGTTAATATGCACTATAATATCTTTATGTCTACCGCAACAGAAATCAGGGATATAAAGCAGCATTTGATTGAGATTTGCGTTAAAAATGGAACTACGTAATGCCCCCCGAAGGATTTCAATTTTTTTTCTTTTGATAACCCTTTTTTCTTTTTAACAAAAGATCGAGATGGAACTGAACGAGCTATTAGGAATAGGGGATTTTATGCTGGTAGAACAGAGTTATGCAGCACAAAAGGAGATAGGCAGAACGCTCGAATATCTCGGTAAGGTCAAAGAAGGGGACGTGGCAGAATCAATACGAATATTTGCAGAAACCAGAAACAAGAGCAAAGAAAACGAGTTGATTGGCATTGCCATCTATGACAGAGACCTGGGCTTCTGGATGGTCTTCACGGATTTTTTCGCGGATACGAGGAACAAAGAGGAATTTGAGGCGCTTGCAAGCAGGATAAACGGCACTAAGGAAGTAGAAGTGGAACGGGACAAATTTCGTGAAGGCGTGATGGAATTCTATTCCGTCGGGTTAGTAAACGGACTATTTTACAATTGCGATTTAGATTTGGATTTAGAAGGTGCGAGTTTCTATCCGAGACAAAGGACAGAGGCATTAAAGAACGTATTGGCTGAATTTTTACGCGAGAACGATTTAGAAAAAGGCATGGAAGGTAAGAAAACGCTTGAAATTGGATGTGGTGATGGCGGTGCGACTATTGCACTGCACGAATCAGGTATTTTCCCTTTTACGGTGGATATAAACGAATGTGAAATTTGCAAAGGGCTAAAAGAAGGTGTGCTAGAGCCCAAACGGAGCATTGTACTGGATTGCTCCATGCTGTCTGCCTTTTTTGGTAAAGAATTTGACGTTGTCTTCGGGTTTATGATTGGTAAACTCACACCATTTAATAGATTTGAGTGGGAAGGAGTGCTAAGAGGGGTTCATAGAATACTGAAAGACATGGGAAAAGTGCTATTTACGGTTTCGAGTGAGGAGGAAGCAGTAATGGTAAAAGAGATATTAACAGACGAATTCGAAGGGGAAATAAAAGAGAATAGAGACAGTGATGGTTATCTTGATCACTGGGTGTATATAGGTGCAAATGAATACCAAGATTAAAATGCGAGTGCCCGTACGCGCTTCTTTACAGGAAATAGAAGAATACAAACCCGGGAAATTGGTAAAAGGAGCGATAAAGCTGAGTTCGAATGAAAACCCGTTAGGACCCAGTCCGGAGGTGATAAGAGAAATAGTTAAGCGTTTAGAAGCAGGCGAGCTGAACCTGAACGTATATCCGTGGGAAAAGAATGAAGACGAGCTCAGGGATGAGATTTCAAGATATGTCGGTGTCGGTGCCCGCATAGAAAAAGATAACGTCGTTTTAGGTGCCGGGGTAGATGGCGTTTTGGACACGCTTGCCAGGATTTTTATTGCGAATGGCGATGAAGCGCTGATACCCATACCCACTTTTTCCCTCTACGAGTCGCTCGTAAAAATAGCAGGAGGTGTGCCAAGGTATGTAAAGAGAAAAAGTGGCGAGGACTTCAGCATACCTGTCAAGGACTTGATTTCCTTGTGTAACGAAAAAACAAAGCTCATTTTTATCTCTTCTCCCAATAATCCAACCGGAAACTGCATACCCGAGGACGAAATTCGAGAGATAATAGAATCCGTGGATTCGAGGGCAATGGTTGTAATAGACGAAGCGTACGCGGAATTTGCAGATTCGTCGTTGGTGAATCTGGTAACGAAATACGAGAATGTGGCGGTAATGAGAACCTTTTCAAAAGCTTTTGGTCTTGCAGGGCTGAGGGTGGGATATGGAATAATACCAGAATGGCTCACAAGCGCATATAAAAAAGTTGCAATCCCTTTCTCCGTTAACAGTATCGCTATAAAAGCGGCATTAGCGGCATTGCGAGACCAGGCATATTTACGTAAAACTGTAGAGCTGGTAAAGCACGAAAGAGCGTTTCTAACGGAAAACTTACGGCGTGTGTTCACGAAGGTTTATCCATCGGAAGCTAATTTCGTGCTTGCGGACGTTTCACCTGCAAAATCGGCTGTGGTGTATGCAGAGCTGATGAAGCGAGGGATAATAGTGCGGGATTGTTCTTCGTTTAGAGGTGCTGGAGATTCTTTTATCCGGGTCACGATAGGAACAAGGGAACAGAATGAGAAGGTTGTGGATGCGTTAATATAAACATTAAAAAAAAATAAATTGTAGACACAGATTAACACAGATGATAAGAATCAACACGGTTAAACTAAAATAAATCTGCGTAAATCGGTGTAAATCTGTGTCTTAAATAGAAGGAAGTTGTAGCTTATATACAAAATGATAAACCTCGACATGGCGAGGATTTTTGACGAAATAGCAGATATTTTAGAGTTGAAAGGGGCGAATCCATTCAAAATAAGGGCGTACAGACGAGCCGCTCGGACGATAGAAACACTTGCGCAGGACTTGAAGGTGATAGCAGAACGAGGTGGAGTCAGCGAATTAAAGAAAATACCCGGCGTGGGTGAAGGTATTGCGAAAAAGATACTGGAAATAGCAAAAACAGGTGATTGCAAGACGCATAGAGCGTTAAGGGAAGAAGTCCCTGCGGGTCTGCTTGAACTCTTAGCCATCCCTCGTGTTGGTCCGAAGACAATAGCAAAGGTGCATGACGAAATAGGGATAAGTAGCATAGAGCAGTTAGAGGAAGCTGCTAAGTCGCATAAGTTAGAAAGGATTTCGGGATTGGGTGCCAAGATAGAGGAGAACATACTGAAGGGGATAGAGCAATACAGACGATATAAAGGGCGTAAATTGCTTTCTGAAGCACTGCCTCGTGCGGAATCAATAGTGCACGAATTGAAGAAGTTGGATGCGGTAGAACGGATAACAATCGCGGGCAGTTTGCGACGGTGGCGTGAGACGATAGGGGACATAGACATATTGGTGGTATCGAGGAGACCGAAAGAAGTGATGGATGCGTTTACGCGCCTTGACGGCATAGAGGACATAGTGGCAAAAGGGGACACGAAATCGTCAATCGTGTTGAAAGGAATAGACGTGGACTTGCGAGTGGTAGATGCAAGCTCATTTGGCGCTGCCGCTCATTATTTCACGGGTTCCAAGCATCATAACATAAGAATCCGCGAGTTGGGTGTGAGGAAAGGGTTAAAGATAAACGAATATGGTGTTTTCCGTGGAGAAGAGAGAATAGGAGGGGAAGATGAGGAGGACGTGTTCGAGAACGTGGGTCTTGCATATATTCCGCCTGAGTTGAGAGAAGACCGTGGCGAGGTAGAAGCCGCAAAGGAGAACAGGATACCGAAATTGGTGGAACCGAACGATATAAAAGGCGATTTGCACGTGCACACGAACTGGAGCGATGGGAAGAACAGCATAGAGGAAATGGAGGAGACAGCTATTTCGCTGGGCTACGAGTATGTTGCCGTCGCAGACCATTCGCCTGCGGTTGGTATTGCTGGCGGGATGAATGAGGATAAAGTAAAGAAGAGGGAGAAGGAGATAGAGGGACTGAACACGAGATTTGAGAATGAAGGTGTTGATTTCAGGGTTTTAGCTGCGTCCGAGGTAGACATAAAATCAGATTTCTCTATGGACTTCCCGGACGCAATATTAAAATCGCTGGATGTGGTTGTAGGTGCGGTTCATAGCAAATTCTCGCAAGACCGAGCGACGATGACACAACGAATTGTGACGGCGATGGAAAACGAGCACGTGGACATAATTGCGCATCCTACGGGTCGTGTTCTGGGCAAGAGGGAGCCGTATGAGGTGGATATGGAGCGGTTGATGGAAGTGGCGAGGGATACGGGCACCGTTATGGAACTCAATTCATTTCCTAACAGGCTGGATTTAAATGACGTTCATTGCAGGATGGCGAAGGATTATGGTGTGTTGATTGCAATATCAACGGATGCGCATGATGCGACACAGATGGGTGCGGTGATTAAATACGGGGTGGCGACTGCAAGAAGGGGATGGCTTGAGGCAAAGGACGTGGTGAATACGAGAGGGTTAGAGGATATGATAAAATTATTAAAGAGGTAAAGTTAAGTGATGAAGAATGGACACAGAAGAAGCCGTTGAGAGGGGCACAAAATTTCTACAGGATAAAGCGGGTTATTACACCCACAAATTGGTAAGTGTCAAACTCGAGGAAAACGTTTGGGTTGTGAGATTTGACGTTGGCGCCTTTGAAGAGAAGATAGTGGAATTAAAGATTGATGACAAAACGGAAAAGATAGTCGAATATGAGCAACCTAAATAAAGCCCAGAGACACTTGAGAAGAAGAGACGATTATTACAATAATGCTTTAAAATATGCCGCAAAGGGAAAGTTTCCAAAAGCCTTGGAGTTCCTTTGGGGCGCTGTAACTCAATCGCTGAAGGCATTAGCAGCAACGCGAGATATAACTATACCTACACACGCGGCGTTCTTCAGTTTCACACGTGACATTTCTAAAGAATTAGAAGACGAAGATTTTTACAAGTCATTTTTGTTTTTAAACACCCTTCATAAAAATTTTTACGATGAAGTTATAGACCCAAAAGATTTCCAAATGTATCACAAAGAAGCAGAATCATTTTTACGGAAAATAGAAGAGATTGCTAAAAAGATAGAACAATAAAGGATTTAAGTCGTAAGAAAAGAAAACCAGAAACATGATTTCTTTATTTTCCCTTTATCCTCTCCAACTCCTCTAATATCTCCTCTTCGTCTGCGGACAACAACCCCTTTCCCTTTGACGTTTTTATCTCTTTCATTTCTTCTTCTGTAATATCCACATACAAAACGTCATTCTCCTTTATTTGCCGTCCCACCGTCGGCTTTTTCATTGAAATTGCCACCTGCATCGGCACCATCGCTTCTTTTATGCTGCCACCCTTATCCTGTATCTCGTTTATCGCTCCAATCCTGGTACCATCGAATTTTACCAGTTTCACGCCGGTTTTTATCTTCCCGCCTAAGACCTCTATACCAAAAATAGCGGGTTTGCTTTGCCTGAATACACATCCGGGCAGAATTTTCATCTTTGCCGGTGTGGTCAGCCTATCCACGAGTTCACGCTTCTCTTTATCCCGCTCTTCTTTCATCCAGTTCTTATAATCTTCTATCAGTCGGTAAATAACGTCGCTTATAAATACAGGAATGCCGTTCTCCAGAGCTGCTGCTTTTGCATCAGGAAGTATATCAACGTTAAAGCCCAAGATAACGCTCAAATACCTATCCCCCGTAGTGGTTGCGTCTATTACGTCCCTTCTAGATATGTTTCCGACTGCTGCTTTTTTTATTTTTTCTATTCCTTCTGTTTTCAGTTCCATGGCAAGCGCTTCCAGCGAGCCCATTGTATCGGTCTTTATGATTATTCCTTCTGGGCTTAGGCTTGCTTCCATTTTCAGCTCCGCTGTCTCGCCCTTCATTATTCTTACCACGCTCTCGAGTTCATCTTGCCCGGGCCCTGCCACTCGCACTTGCGATCCGGGAAGCGCATTTTCTATCCCCGGAGCTACTATTTTCATTCCTGAAGCAGCATTCACACTTTTTATACGAAGAAATCTTTGTTCTGTTCTTATCTCTTGCAAAGCTCTTGGTTTCAGCAGTGCTTTCACCTTTGTTACTATTGGGTCATCCTCAGTACTCCCCACCACGATTGTATCGCCCACGCTGAGCTTTCCTTCGTATAATATCACGTCAATCGTGGTTCCGAGACCTTTCTCCTCCTTCTTTTCCAGTATCGTGCCAACACCCGCCTCTTCTAAATGAACTCGCAGAACTTTCTCAAAGAACTTCTGTGATAATCCTATCAGAACAAGCAGCAAATCCGCAATTCCTTCTCCCGTCTTCGCGCATACAGGCACGATGCCCACGTTCCTTGAGAAGTCTTTTATCCGGTCGTATCTATCAGCCGAGAACCCTTTATCGTACAGGTCGCCCACTATTTCATATATCCGCGCATCCAGTGCCGCTCTCGCATATTCCGGCTGGTCGTTATAATTGAGAATAAACGGTCTTTTAGTTGAGTTCCAGCCTTTTATCCGGTCTATTTTGTTCAATGCTACCACGAAAGGCGTTTTTAATAATCTTAAGATGTTCAGTGATTCGTAAGTCTGAGGCTGAAATCCTTCCATCACGTCCACCACCACAACGGCAACGTCAGCTAAAGCGCCCCCTCTTTTCCTCAGGGAGACAAAGGCCTGGTGTCCAGGGGTATCAATAAAAAGCAAACCGGGAACTTCTATTCCCGTCCAGTCCTTCCTTAAAGGTTCACAAATCTTCTTTATCAGCTCTATCGGGATTTCCGTTGCCCCAATATGCTGTGTCACGCGTCCCGCTTCCTTTGCTGTTATTGTGGTGCCCCTTATGTTGTCGAGTAAGGTGGTCTTGCCATGGTCTATGTGTCCCAGTACGGAGAGAATAGGGGTTCTTATTCGCTCCTGCTCTTGCCCTTCCATCTCTTTTACCTCGCATTTTCAGTTGAATAGAATAGAAATAGATATAGATGCTTGTATTTTACTTATAGTCATTCCAAAAAGTAACCACAAGATTACACATCGTGGGCTCTGCCCACGTCCCCGAAAACCCTGTAAGGGTTTATTTCACGAGAAAAAGCAAAGATCAAGAAGTCTAAATCGTTTTCTCTCTCTGGTCTTGTGTTAATCTTGTGAAATCTCGTGGTTTTACAATTTATTACGGGAATGACTATAGTTCTACCTTCCACCCTTGCCTTTACTTTTGCTCCACCAAAAAGAGCTTTTCTTTTCTCCCTCTTCTTGCCCTCGCTCTTCATCATCAAATTCACGTAACAGTTCCTTCTGCCTTTTACTCGCTTTTGTTGGCGTTACTACCTTCACTCTCACCAGCATGTTTCCCCTACCATAGCCCCTCAAATCAGGCATTCCGCGATTTTTCAGCCGGAAAACCGTGTTTGGTTGCGTTCCGAGAGGCATTTTTATTTTCGCCTTGCCCCCCTCTATCGTCCTTACTTCTATCTCATCGCCAAATACCACCTGTGCAAAACGAACCGGAACTTCACAAAACAGGTTGCTTCCTTCCCTTCTGAAGAACTCATGCTCTCTTACATGCACTACGACGTACAAATCACCCGACGGTCCCCCACGTTCCCCTGCTCCCCCCTCTCCTGCAATCCGTAATCTACTTCCTGTATCTACACCCGGCGGTATTCGCACCGATATCCGCTTGCTCACGCGGATTTTCCCGCTCCCTCCACAATTCTCACAGGGCTTCTCCACTACTTCCCCTCTCCCCGCGCATCGGGGGCAAGTAGAGATAGAAATGAACTGGGCAAA
>JAUXHM010000116.1 GCA_030621535.1 Candidatus Methanophagales archaeon
ATCCGCTTTAAAGACGTTTTGGAGCATCTGTCAAGTTATTTATTGTACGTAGACCCACCAAAATGCGTGTTTGCTATTGATGAGCCTTTTAAAAGCTTGCTCCGAGATATTGGATATGCGGTGCCTAATAAAATGAATACCCGGTTAGCAGAGGCTATTATCCTATCAGGCGTGGTAGCTACTTAAAAAAGGAAAAAGGAGCGGTGTGAATACAAGATACAAAGTAAAAGTACCACCGAGTTCCTTATCCCTCAGCACAGGGAGCGCTTCAGTCATACTTCTTTTTGCCTGAAACGTTATTTCCATGTCCCCACACTTCATCATCGCGTAATCCCGCAACCGATCCTTTTGCTAGGAAGTTACAATCCCTTGAATCTCTTCTATAACGCCCATAACAAATTCAAATTCTAAAACCTCCTGATAAAATTCTACGGTACGATTTACATCTTCAACCGTCAGGTTGGGAGCGAGTTTTTCCAATGCCATAGTCACTCCTGAGTTTCTGATTATAAAAAGCTTTCCGATTTTTTATTTATTTATTCCATTTAGCTCATCCATCCCGAGGCCATTGACGCAATTTTAACACCCATAATCACAAACAAAGCGATTATAAGTGTTTCCACTCCTGCTTTCATACTTATCTCACGCATTGCGAACGCAGCAGCAAAATCGGTGATTACACAAAACACCAGAGCCGCAACAAGCCCGTATCGCTGAAAAATGAGTGCCATAGCTATTATCAGCGGAAGCGAAAACAGCGTTCCAAACACCACCACCTTGACCAGCTCCACATGCGTTGCATCTGATATGACGTTCGTCATACCTGCCATTCTCGGACACAGGATGAACAAAGCAAAGGCTGCCGATGCGATTATCAGTTCTTTCATTTTTTTCCCTATCACCTCCCAAGTCCAGTTCTAAGTCCAATTCTAAGTTCTTTTTTGCTACTTTTTAATCTTAATCTTAGCTTATTGAGCATAATCGTCTTTGCAATTTTAGCGGTGCTTTCTTCAAGACTCACGAGGTTTCCTTTACCATTATACAAACATTCTACTGCCATCTCGGCACCAATCGTGTTTGCCCAGAACATACCTTCCGAAGTAAGTTCGATGGTGTCCTTAGCGATTATCAGCTCGCCTCTATCTACGCCTCGTTTCAGTGTCTCGGAAAACGCATCAAGCGGCTCAAAATCCCATTCCCTTCTCGGTGTTTCAATGTCTATTCTGCCGTATTGAATTTGCGATACGCACCACAACACAGGAATGACATTCTCAGGCACGTTAAAAACGTTCCCCACGGTGTTCTTGTTCTGGATGTATTTTTCACTTGTAGAAGGGTGTTTCAGGAAGCAGTCAGCCACAAAACCCGTTGCTCCCGCACCTAACCCTAAAACGTTCCCTAAACGGTTGAAATAAGTAGAATACTGGAATTTATCACGCCCGTTTGTAAAATGATTGATGTTCAGGTGCCGGTATCCATTATCTTCCAGAAAGCTCTTTACTGTTCCAAAAATGTCCATTGCCGTTTCGATTGGCGGTGGTTCGAATTGGCGTGCTATTGCCGTTTTGGGGCGGTATATCAAGGGATAAAGTGAAATCCCATCCATACCTATCTCTATGGCTTTTTGCAAGTCTGCAATTACGTCTGTTTTACCCTGTCCCGGAATATCGTACAGAAGGTCTATGGAAAGGAGCGGAAAAAACGCCCGCACTGTGTTTAATTTCTCGATAACTTCTTCACCACTTCCTCGTCTTCCAAGCGTTTTTCGTAAACCGCGATTGAACGTTTGAACACCCACACTCAGGCGATTGACGCCCAATTCTACAAGCAGGTTCATTTTAGCTTCTGTGAGTTCGCTTACCGTTGTTTCAACACTGATTTCCGCATCGGGCTCGATTTGAAAATGTTCCCTGAGCCCTGTAAACAACAACTTGAGGTCTTCTGACGAAAGTGACGTGGGAGTGCCACCGCCTATGTACACGGTTTCCACAGGTGAATAGTAATCGCTCCACGCACTCGCTTCTTCCAGAACTGAGTTCACGTATTTTGTTGTGTGCGAATGATGCGAAGGTAACTCCTTTGTGAGAATACAAAAGGTGCATTTACCGCTGCAGAAGGGTATGTGAACATATAACGCACCCTTTTCAGCTCCTTTTTGCTCTAATCTATCGAACAGCCATTCGATACACTTCTTTTTGAGGTACGGGAAAAACGGGAACAGCGTATCATGATGCGATTTTAGCCATTTCCTTGTGTTTGTGTTCTCCATGTATCTTCTATAGTCATCCCGATAATAAATTGCAAAACCACAAGATTTCACAAGATTAACACAAGACCAGAGAGAGAAAACGATTTAGACTCCTTGATCTTTGCTTTTTCTCGTGAAAATTTTACATCTGCCATACAAATAAAAAATGATGCAGAGTTAGAATAGAATAAACCTCTGCATCTAAAACCATCTGCTTTACTCTACTTTACCTTCTCCTTTTTATCCAAAATCCCATCCCTACAAAGACCATAATCACGAGCACCGCAATTAATCCCATCAACGGAGCTCCAGATATTGGCGGTGCAGGTGCTGTTTTCTCCTCTTTCATTACCTTTCCTTTTTTGACTTCTTTCACTGTTTCACCCGTTTCCGCTGGTGGTTTTTCTATCGCTTCTCCGGTTATTCCAACACCCGAACCTATTGTCTGGTTCGTTACGCCTTCAGCCGTAAGTTCTTCTCTTTTCACGCTTGATCCGCCTCCTCCCCGGTGGTACTGTTGTTGTTGCTGCTGTTGCTCTTCTAGTGGTTGTGCTGCCGAGATTATCCCTTGCACGTAAGAATCAATCATCGCGTATCCGCAGCAAACGATGCAGCAGCAGGGCCCGTACTTCTTGACCGATTGCTGGTACTCCTGTGCAAGACTCTGTAGAACCGCCGCATCAGATGGAGTCCAGTACGGGTTTCCTTCGGAATTACGCATCCGTGTCGCCTCAATCATCCGTGCCATCATCTCCTGACGTGCCCACGCATTGTTCTCATTGAGCCAATCCGTAAGCCCAAGATCGTACTCGTCCTGCACATAGATCGAGTGCATCGTATTCCACATCTCGTCGGTTATAAGATCGGGATTTGTGACCTGCCAGCCCCATAGGTTTGACATGATCGTAGACATCGATCCTGCACCTGCGTAGCCATGCTCCATCATGCCCTTGATCCAGAGTTCGTTGTAGTATATCGAACGCAGATCCCTCATCAGGACATGTTGCAGTGTCTCCAGCTTTGCGCCGCCAGGGTCTTTCAAGTTGTTTACGTACATATCAGGCGACTCGCCTGTTATGCTCCGAACCGCCATACTCAAGCCTCCAAAGAACTCGAAGGTGTGATCAATTCCAAGCACACTGTGGGAGTGTGATGTCCAGCTGAAGACCGCAACCTCGATCCCATCGAGATTCTGCTTGAATAGATCAACGTACTGCTCGCCCCAGATCGTGTCGCCATAGACATTAGCCATATTCCTGATGTAGAGGTCTGCTATCGTTTCTTCGCTGTCCCATGTGCCGGTTCCGGCGATCGCTGATGTGAATCCGCCGACACCCCAGACGCCCTCGGGAGGTCCGAAGATCCGGATCAAGGAGAGATCCCGCGCCTGTGATTCGGTGTAAGTGTCGTTCTGCCCGATTAACCAGTTGTATGTCGCTCGGGTGCTCTCATTGACAAAGTTCCGGTGATGCGGGGAATCATCTGCTTCAGAGGCTAAGCGAACCGCCTTGTTGATTAGTTCGATCTGGCGGGGCCAATTCTCCCGGTAGATTCCCGACATCGTGACAACGGCATCGATTCTCGGTCTTCCAAGCTCCTCTGTTGGTATGAGCGTGACATCGTGGATGTTGTTGCTGTTGTCCCATACCGGCTCCACCCCCAGCAGGTAGAGGATCTCTGATTCGAGCACG
>JAUXHM010000104.1 GCA_030621535.1 Candidatus Methanophagales archaeon
ATAGCGAGCAGAACGAGCAAAGCGGCAATTCCGGGTGCTGAAACTAAGAATCCAAAAACGACAAAAGCTACCGCAGCGACGACCAATCCGATTAATAATGCAACAAGAGGGAAAAGGTATGTCCTAACTGCTACTTCTTCTATTCTCACAGCTTTTCTTACCGGTATTTGCGTCAGGAAACTGATTAGGTCGAGCATTGTTTATCCTTTTCTCCCAACGGGCATTATGTACAGCGGATTTTCTTGCTCTCCTGCATTCACGAGTTCTTTTACTCGGTCGTCCATAAATGCGCCTATGACTACCGTTCCGAGGTCTAATGAAACAGCCTGCAAATAAACGTTTTGTGCTGCATGCCCGGCTTCCATGTGCACGTATCTAATTCCTCTTAAATAGCTCGCTCCCGTCCGTTCTTCATAGACAGGTGTTTTGTACTTACTCGTTGTTCGTTCATAAACCGCAGTAAATACGATGTCTATCGCAGCATCTCTTACGCATTCCTGCCCTCCGGCAGCATCGGCAAGTTCAGCCCGTATGTCGCCTTCCTTGACTTTTTCCAGTTCATGCTCTTCTCGGCTGTACTTATAAACGCCTTTGTCAATGCCTTCTACGTCTCCCACAACTACGTATAGCTCAAGGGGATAAAGAGCACCCGCAGAGGGTGCCGTTCTTCCGCCCCAGGGAGCAGTGATACCTTGAGCAGCCCACAGTAGCTGCGATACCTCATCGAGGGTTAAGTTCTCGCCCGAATAATCTCTTATTGACCTTCTTTTCGATAATGCCTCTTCCACAGATGTTTCACTCTCATATCGTGGCTCAGGAAGTTTTATTCTTCCTCCTACTTCTGTTTTTTGCATAGGAATTTTGTTTTTGTACTCTACGGGCTCTGCGGGTTTATGCATAAAAAACGAGAGGGATATTGCTATTGCTGTTACTAATATAACTGCTATTACCCATAAAATTATGATTTTAGTTGACATAATCAGAAACCCCCTTCGGGGTTTCCGATACCTTCCCCGCTTATTACCAACTCTTTTGCGAAGCAAAACAATCCTTTCTTGGTAAAGCTTCTTTCTTCAGAAAGAAGGTTTTGAAACACCCTCTCCATTTTTTTCAAACCGCTAAACCGCTAACAAACTAAACCTCTAAAAATGCAGTCTCCGCTGCCTCGGGTCGGTTAACGAAATCACCGATTTTATGTACCAGTCCACCCGTGTCTTTTCCCATATAAACTCGCCTCCCTCTCGCTCTGCTGCTTCCAAAACGAAATAAACCCGGTCGCCTTTTATTTCTACGGCTTCTCCTTCTTCATCCACTTCCATATCATGACCCACGCAAACGTTCTGGTCGCAGAAGAACTGGCATTTGCTATCGTAGAAATAGAAACATCTGAATCTCGGCTTTGTCATGCCCAGCGTCTTCCCTTTCCACGCATCGGTATGTATGAATTCGCCACTCTCGGATATCTTTTCCGCAATTGTTATCCGCTCCTCTTCATCCTCTATCGTTCGTAAATGCTCTATTCCATCGCTTTTTAACCGTATGCTATCAGGTCTTTTGTCCTCTTCAGGAAAGAAGTCATCTACTTCTGCTTCTATCACATCCCATCTGTTCAGGTTTAGCTTTTCCGGTAAAGGATAGATTCTTTTCAGCTCCCAGTATGCATTCGCGGCAATCGCATGGTCCTTTTTGGAACTCAGAATCGTAAACCGCACCTTGTGAGGTAAAAGTTCTTTGAACTTCCCTTCCTCAAACCAGTTCCTTAATGCCCAAACCGTTTTCTTGTCACGCCCGGACCTGAACCGCACCAGACCGATATCACCCTGTAACTTCTGCACGTACACGTGATAGGGCGCTTTCTGTTTCAGTTGGGTGGAGTTCTCTTTTATCTCCTTCCACGTGAGAGGTCTCGCTTTTTCTTCCAGTATCCGCTCCACCTCTTTTTTGAATTTATCGTAACCCACAAGCTATCCCCCTCCTGACGTTACTGTTAATCGGACTTGAAATGAAAACAAGTAAAAAGAAAAGTTAAAACGCCTAACTTTTCTTCGCTCCCATTGATATCGCCTCCTCCACCGAAGCCATATCTTTCATTATGAATTCCCGCTCCTTTTCACCCTCCGTGGAGTCAATCGAGTTCCGCAGAATTGGTGCATACTTCTTAAACCGGTCTATTTTCACCGTATAATCCGCTGTATCCTCAACCAGGTTGGTTTCAAATCCTCGTTCCTCAAGCGACTTCGCCATTTTATCCCGGTCGCCAACGCTGTCCACCTCAAACCGGTATTTATCACGGTTGTAATAATCCGCAAACTCCATGAAAATTTCCCGGTCGCCGAAGAAATACTTGAAGCACCACAGACTACCTATTCGGAAAATATTTATTCTGTCCCCTTTCGCTTTCGTACCCACATCCGATGTTTCCTCGCTCATTTTTTTCTCTTCTCCCTTTTTTTCTTATTCTATATTTTTCAATAACTACCAATGTATTATTTATGGTAGAGTATAAATATATCATATTTAAAGTTAGATGGATAGATAAGCTTTTTGATTTTTGTTCTTGTGCGAGCATTTGTTCACTTAAAATGAATTGTGAAGGCACATATATCTTTAAAGTTTCTCTCTCCTTCCTCTTTATCCTCTCCTCACCTCTTTCCTCTGTGCCATCCGATAGCCGCATACGACACTCACATACCCACTCAACTGCTTATCTAACTCCTCACTGCCCGTATCAACGAGAAGAAACGGCGTTTCACTCAACTTATGCGGCGTTGCAAGCACAATCACGTTCTCTACACCGACTTTTTCTATCACCTTTGCGCTCAACTGCTGATTTCCCCTGCCGAAGACAAAGCCTTGCGCACCAATAGGGCTCACCAATAGTTTTACAGGGGATTTTCCTTTCTTTTTCTTTTCGTTTTCTTTCTTCAGCAATCGCAGCAATTCACGCTCATTCAAATCCTTACCCACCAGCTCCCTGTTCTTCACTGCATCTACGCCAAGCAGTGTCTTCTCTTCGCCCAGGCCCAGCAATTCGGCAATCTTGTGGGTGGTCGTCCCCGCACCGAGTATGTAAAGCGAATCGCCAGCCATGAATTCACATGCGAATCTCGCTATCTCCTCCTTCGCTTTTTCTTCACTCACACTTTGAAATAGGCTCTTACCCTGCTGAACCAGAAGAGGCTCGTAAGGCGTTTGCGCATATCCAAACACCTTCATTCGCAGCTCGTTTCGCCTGTATGCGTCTTCATCGGTATCCATTACCTCCGCGTCTCGCAGTTCCGCTTTTCCCGCGGCAAAATGCTCGACTATTTTCGCTGCTCCCCCGGGACTTATCGCAAATACCGCAGAGTGCATCTTCACGCCCGCGGGAATTCCTATTACTGGAATGTCTTTTCCTACTACGCTGTACACGTCCCTCGCCGTTCCGTCGCCACCGCAGAATAGGAGCAGGTCAACACCTTCTTCCAGAAATGTCTTGCATGCGTTCTTTGTGTCTTCACTCGTGCTGTCTCCTGCAAACGAATACACCACTTCGTATCTCTGCGATTTGTTTATCACCGCGTTTTCGCCCATCTCGGCTGAGCAAGTGAGGATAACCGAGGAAGCGCCGAGTTCCAGCTCTTGCATGCATTTCTTCGCCCTTTCACATGCTACGGGTTTTGCACCTCGCTTCAATGCTTCTTCTACTAGTCCGTCCGTTCCTTTTAGTCCTACTGAGCCGCCCAAGCCCGCTATCGGGTTGATGAGGAAACCTATTTTCATGTTTCACGCTTTAATCGCTTTTTTATACAGATAGGTTTGTCCAGCGGGTATGCATAATTCTTCCAATTTAATTGTTTTTTTCAGTTCTTTCCTCATTTCCTGCAACTTTTCTACGGTCTTCGGTGTGTAGTAAGCCTCACCACACTGTTGACAAACTTCTGCCTCAACCGAGACGATTACTACATTGTTCTCAACCCGCATTACCTTCTCAACTTTCTGTGGTTTGACCGCTCCACCACAAAGAGCGCATTTTGTCAACATCTTTATCCTCTTTAACTGCCTTCTTGATTTCGGAAAGTAAAATAGATTTTTGCATATAGACCTTTCACGCGCACTTACAGATATCCTCTCCCGGCTGTTCGTCAAGACATAAAAAAAGAGAGGGGAGATGCTAAAATGCACACTTTAGTCCCCCCTTTTATCTTCTTACGATTGCCCTACTCCACCTGCGGCAGATTAGCCAATGCCTGCTTCACCAACTCCGCGGGATACTCGTAATCCACAAGTTTCCCACTCAGAAACGCGTCGTATGCACCCAGGTCGAAATGCCCGTGACCTGAATTATTGAAGTATATCACCTCTTCTTTACCTTCCTCCTTGCATCGCAACGCCTCGTCTATCACCGCTCTCACTTCGTGTGCTGATTCCGGTGCTATTATATGCCCTTCAGTCTCGGCGAACAATTTCGCAGCTTTGAATATCTCGGTTTGGTGATACGCCACTGCATCTATCCAGCCGTCCTTCACCAGCTTGCAGAGCAACGGTGCATCGCCGTGGTATCTCAGCCC
>JAUXHM010000018.1 GCA_030621535.1 Candidatus Methanophagales archaeon
AAATTGAATTTCATCCCGCCACTTACGGAATCACCATTTACGGTTTTCAACCCGTCGAAAAAGACCTTGTGCTCGGTATCGTCTAACCACAGGTTTTTTGCCTTTGCCGTGGCGCCAAAGAAGTTCGTATTGAACCCTTTCAGTTCATCTTTTCGGTTTTCCTGCGTTTCCGCGAAACTATCTGGAAGAACTATCACGGCGCTACTTCTGTTTCCGCCTTCTATTTCGTCTGCGTAATTCTGTATCGAGGCGATTTTCGCTGCAGATGCGTCTTTTGTGCCACCGGCAATCCTGTAATCTGCTTCCAAACTCGTTATTACGCCTACATCGCCGATTCCCGTTAAACCGAGCGAAATTTCAAATACCGCAATCTCCGGCTTCAACTTCTTCTCGCTCGCTATGCGCATCACTTTTAATACGTTCGCGGGTGCGCCGCCGATTCTGGGGAATTGCACCTCTTCCCCTGCCGATTGGAATCTTGTAACGGAACTGGTATGAGAAAGCACCTTCGCATTCTTGTTTTTCAGCAGCTGGCAGGTTAGTTCGCAGACCGCCGTCTTCCCCACCGTCCCCGTTACTTCCACCACCTTTGTATCGCGGAACAGGTTTTTCAAACGTGCAATTTCTTTTACCGCTTTGTGATGGCTCATAAAGGGTATCTCCATCTTTAAAGCTTGCTTTACAACCTCGAAGTTTGGATTTAGGTGAACCGGTGCGATAACCAGGTCATAATCCAACGCTTTAGAAATGGTCTGATGGTATGGGTCGAACACCTCCGCTTGTTTCCCAAGTTCCTTTAGCTCTTCTGCAATTATTTCCGCTCCGTGAATGGTGTCTAAAACCAATATCCTGGTGGCTTTTTTTAGGTTCATGTTTTTGATTGTATATAAGTATAACCCCCTTCTATTTGAGACACAGATTTACTCGGATTTACGCAGATTTATTTTAGTTTAACCGTGTTGATTTTATCATCTGTGTTAATCTGCGTTAATCTGTGTCTATAATTTCTTTTAAAAAAGAAAAGAAAGAAGTTATACCTTGCGTAATATACAACGAGAGAAGAAAAATGTTATCAAAACTAAAAGGGATAGAGAGCTATAAAAAATATCTGGAAACGCTTGCTCTGTCAACCGCACTTGCAGGGCTCATGCTTTTCATAGCTTTTGGCTTGATGTCTTTTTCTGAGGGTGAGAAAACAATTCCCAGACACTTTATTTTGTTGCTTCTCGCGGTCTTCTTCGTTGTTTTCACCGTGTTTTATGAGTCGGAAGCGAGAGAGAAGGAGCGGGTGAAGAAGAAGAGGAAATGGGAAGAGAGCTATCAATCGCTTCTTAAAGGCTTGTTCCTCGCCGTATGCGCAACTTTTGCTTTCGTTACAACGTTGGCAGGTATAAAATTCATACAACGAGGCGGCATTCACGCAGTTGGAGGAATGGATGTGTTCATTTCTACGTTAGCGATATGCATAATTGTCAGCATGACCTTACTCAGCCTGTTAAAACCTCTTGAAACAACGTAAATAAAACGCTCACATGGCACAATCGAATTTTCTAGTGAAATTGCTAAATCCTTAAATTTCACCGCAGAGCACACGGAGAACGCAGAGGCACCAGAAAGCATAAACAATGATTGAAACAGTCTTAAAACTCTGCGTACTCTGCGCTCTCCGCGGTGATAAATCACTGGATTTTTAGATAGTGCCGCTCACACCAGAAAACCTTTAAGCGCACGCTCGATTTTTTTCCTTATCTCTTCACCTGGCATTAGCTCCTCATTTTCTATCTTCCGTAGCAACGAGTGCTTTTCATTTATCCTCTGTGCAAGTTCTGCTTGTTTTAGCCCTGCCTTTTCTCGCGCTTCTTTTATCTTACGCCCGTAATCCTCTTCCACCGCATCAATTTCCATCTCCGCTTCTATCTCGTGGTCAATTTGCGTATATAATTCCGATATCGGCTTTCTTTTGAGCTTGGCATTGACATTGGAATTAGCGTGCTGCGGTTCCAGCACTTCTTTTCCTTTCTTGGCTCCCTCTACAACTGTTCCAAGACGTGCGCAGGATTTACAAACGCTCAACTCTGACGCATCTATTCTTATGCGGTATACCTCACCTTTTATTTCCGTGCCACATATCTCGCACTGTGCCTTGGATTTTATTTCCATTTGTTTTTTAAGATGAGAGATTTCATTTATATATGAGTGAAGTAGAGAAGTAAATATTAATTGTGAGTGATTGTGGTCAAAATGAAAGCGAGCGTTAGCAGTGGTAATAGCAACAGTAGCAGCAGTAGCAGTGTGGGTGCAGGTGTCGGTGCCGCCTACGGCGGCGGTGATTATCCCAGATACTTGGCGGATATGGTGCGACGGTTAGAGGAAGTAAACAACCAGCTGACGGATAGAGTGCAGAAGTTAGAGCGAGAAGAAAGGTATCGAGAGGAGCTGAGAAATCGGTATGAGCGCGAGATAAAGAAGTTGAGGGCAGAGATAGAAAAGCTGCGTACTCCTCCTCTGGTAATAGGAACTGTTGTGGATGTAATAGATGATAAAAGGGTAGTGGTAAGGAGCAGCGCAGGGCCAAAATTCGTCGTAAATTACTCGCAGTCTATAGACCCCAAAGAAGCTGCTCCCGGCACACAGGTGGGGCTGAGTCAGCAGTCGCTGGCTGTGGTTAGCGTACTTCCTTCGGCAAAAGACCCTTCTGTGTATGGTATGGAACTGATAGAATCGCCTGAAGTGGATTACAATATGATAGGCGGGTTAAATGAGCAGATAGAGGAAATAAAAGAAGTAGCCGAGCTGCCACTTACAGCTCCAGAGCAATTTGAACGCATAGGTGTGGAACCACCAAAAGGTGTTCTTCTGACTGGTTTGCCCGGCACGGGGAAAACGCTGCTTGCAAAAGCAGTTGCAAATCGTACATCTGCTACTTTTATACGCGTCGTTGGTTCTGAACTGGTGCAGAAATATATCGGTGAAGGTGCGAGATTGGTGCGGGAGCTTTTTGCACTGGCAAAGGAAAAAGCCCCAACCATACTGTTTATTGACGAGTTAGATGCAGTAGCGGCTCGCAGAGTAGAGGACGGCACGACAGGAGAGCGAGAAGTGCAGCGCACGATGATGCAGCTTTTAGCCGAGATTGATGGGTTCAATCCAAGAGGTGATGTGAGAATAATCGCTGCGACAAACCGACCCGATATTCTCGACCCTGCTTTACTTCGACCCGGCAGATTTGACCGTATCATCGAAATACCGGTGCCTGATAGGGAAGCGAGGGAGAAAATATTCCGCATACACACGTCTAAGATGAAATTAGGAAAGGATGTAGAATTAGATACTCTGGCGGCACTTACTGAAAATGCCACGGGTGCTGATATAAAGGCAATATCTACCGAAGCGGGCATGTTCGCCGTGAAAAGGAATAAGAAATCAATAGAAATGGAAGAATTCGAGCAAGCAATAACGAAGATAATAGGGGACGAGCAGAAACATCATCTATATCCTAAGGAGACGGGCGCGATGTTCGCCTAGCAACTTTTTTACCTTCGGTAAAAACCTTGACTAAAAACATGGCTCTTAGTTTTTCTTTTAGCACAGGTTTTCTTTTTGTAGTGAAATTGCTATATAATATATCCTTGAATTTCACCGCAGAGCACACGGAGACCGCAAAGGCAAAACAAATCCTTGATACAGATTAACGCAGATTAACACAGATGAAAAGATTAATGCCGTTAAAAATAGCTCATCCAACCCACCAAAAGAAAAAATCCGTGTAAATCTGTGTCTCAAGTAGAACGAAGTTATACTTTATATACAACCAGAAAAACCGAACAATGATTGAAACAGTCTTAAAACTCTGCGTACTCTGTGCTCTCCGCGGTGATAAATCACTATATTTTTAGATAGTGCCCTCTCCATCTATAGCAATATCGCCAAAAAAGGTTTATTACCCCTCACTTCGCAATTTATCCTGGAGTTTTAAAAAATACCTATCCTCTATTTTCACAAAAAAAGCAGGTTCTCCTCGCGTAATGCTTATCCTGCCTTCTTTGCCCATCTTCCTGTAAAACTGCCCGTCTATGACTAATTCTGCTTCCTTCATCCCCAGAAGCGCTAAACTTATTTCGCCGTTTATACCCACGATAGTAGGTCTTGCAGAAAGTTTAAAAGGTGCAATTGGCACTATTATGACTGCATCTACTTTTGGGTCCACTATTGGCCCGCCAGCGGACATCGCATACGCAGTGCTTCCTGTGGGCGTTGCGAAAACAACACCATCTGCTCTTAGTCGTTCTAACTCTTCACCATCCACAAAAATAGCGAAATGCAGCATTTTCCCGGGTTTTGACGTTATTATCACCGCTTCGTTCATCGCATAGGGCATCCGTCCTCTTTCGCCTTTTATCTCCACCGAAAGCCGCTCTCGCTTCTCTACCGTAAACCCCTCTAATAGCTCGGTGAGTACAGAAACCGCATCTTCTGGCTGCACCTCCGCCAAAAAACCGATAGCACCCATATTTATGCCTAATACAGGCGTAGGGGGTTTCAAATAATGAAGCGTTCTTAGAATCGTGCCGTCACCACCAACGCAAATCAAAAAATCTACCGACATATCTTCTATCCTCATGCCTTGATTTTGCCTTTTGAGCTTTTTCGCCGTCTCTCTATCCAGTATGACTTCAGCTCGTTTATCCGCGCACTCAATCAGACTCTTTAATACTGCTACGTCTCGCTCCTCGCCCCTGCACACCATCCCAATTCGTTTTGGTTGAATCAAGTTCATTCCTCGCAAAGCCGGGATATTGCCTCTGCTAAATCACCTCGTGTCTCGATTAGCGTGGCTTTTGCCTCTTCCGCACCGCAACCCGCTTTTTCCATCACTATTTCCACATCTTCAGCAGAAATACTCACCTCCTGCTCAGGCTCCAATTCGCGCTTAGGGCGTTTTACCGGCGTACCCGTTATTTGATACATCTTCGAGCCCTGAGCGTCCATAATCGTAACGGATGCATCCTCAAAAACGAGTTCTGCATCGGCTGTTTTTATCACTACTTCCTCCACGTCTTTCATCTCTTCTACGCTTAGACCCACTTGTTTCATCATCTGGTCTAATTTCTTAGGACTCAGGTTTACCCCCTTTCTAAATCCACCTCGCATTTTTTCTTTCTCCCTCTTTAACTTTAACCTCTCACTCTCTAAGTAGCTCCAACATAATAAAATTTATTTACCTCTTTGCATATTTATTCTTATGCATACCCCTCAAGCATCAAAATTCGTATCACATCCTCTTTTAAAGGAAGCGGTGGTAGAGCAGAGAGAATACCAGATTTCTATTGCAGAAGCAGGGAAGAAGGACTCGTTGATGGTTGTTTTGCCTACTGGCCTGGGTAAGACGACCATAGCTCTTTTTGTTCTGATAGACCGGTTGAAGAAGGGAAAAATTCTTTTTCTCGCTCCTACGAGACCTTTAGTCGAACAGCATTCGGCGTTTTTAAAAGATGTGATGACCCTTGATGCTTCTCTTATACAAACGTTCACGGGCACTATATCGGCAGATAAACGAGAAAAGTTATGGGACGCTGCAAAAATAGTCGTTTCCACGCCACAGGTAATAGAAAACGATTTACTGAGCAACCGGGTCTCCCTCCGCGATATAGCGCTGCTGATACTCGATGAATGCCACCGCGCAGTGGGAAACTACTCGTATGTGTACATAGCGGAGAAATATTATGAACAGGCGAAAGAGCCGCGGGTATTGGGGATGACCGCTTCGCCTGGCAGTGACAGAGAGAAGATAAGGGAAATTTGCACTTCCTTAGGTGTAAAGCATGTGGAAAGCAGGACGGAATACGACCACGACGTAGCCCCTTATGTATTCAAGAAGAACTTTGAATGGCGTAGTGTGGAAGTCCCTGAGGAGATAAAGCGCCTGAAACGAGTACTGGATGAGGTATTGGAAACGCGATTAAAGGAATTACAAAAGCTCGGGTTCATAAGAAAGAATAAGAAGGGCAGGGATATATCAAAAACAGAGCTTTTACAATTAAGGCGGATAATAGAGATTCAACTGGCACAATGGAAGCATGCGGACTTATACAAGGCGTTGTCATTGCAAGCGGAAGTATTGAAGCTAAAACATGCGATTGAGCTGATAGAGACGCAGGGGATTTTCGCGGTGAGAAAATATTTTGACCGATTGAAGAGCGAAGCACTTTCAAGAGAGGGGAGCAAGGCAGCAAAGCGGTTGCTTAAGGATAACAAGTTCGTGGATGTGATGTCCATGGTGGCATCATACGAAGGTGAGCATCCAAAGCTGAACGTCCTGGTAAGGATACTGCAGGAGGAAATCCATGTTAATCCCGCTACGAGAATAATCGTATTCACTAACTACCGCGATACTGCGGAGATGGTTATATCAACGTTGCACAGGTTGAATTCAGAAAAGGCGGGAATAAAAGCGGTTAAGTTCATCGGACAGGCGTCAAAAGTGGGCGATAAGGGATTAACGCAAAAAGAGCAGGTAGAAATAATAAATAAGTTTAAGGAAGGTGTCTACAACGTTTTGGTTGCTACTTCCGTGGCTGAGGAGGGACTGGATATTCCCGCGACTGACCTCGTGCTGTTCTACGAGCCCATTCCTTCTGCGATAAGAAGCATACAAAGAAAAGGAAGGACTGCAAGGAAAAAAATAGGCAAAGTAATCGTGCTTATTGCAAAAGGAACGAGGGATGAAGGATATTACTGGCTCAGCAGGAGCAAAGAGCGGGCCATGCGGAGAAGGATAAGCGAACTCAGCGGGGGCGGCGGGATAGGAAATGAAGTCGCCGAAACAGTAACGGCGAAAGTGAAAGCGAATTTAGAGGATAAAGTCAGAGTCAAACCACCGCATCGTGAACAAAAAGAGGAGCAAAAACAAAGACAGATAACCGAGTTTGGAGCGGAGCCATTGCAATTAACCATCTTTGTAGATATGCGAGAGACGCGGGCGGGAGTAGCGAAGTTTCTGGCGAAAGCAGGTGTAGACCTGAAATTGCAGAATTTGGAGATTGGCGACTACGTTGTCTCAGATAGGGTTTGTATAGAGCGGAAAACAACGCTTGATTTCCTCGATTCGCTGATAAACAAACGCAGGAATTTGTTCGACCAGATACATCGAATGAAGAGCGAGTACGAAAACCCCTTGCTCATCATTGAAGGGGACTCAATTTATGGGCAGAGAAATGTGCATCCAAATGTGGTGAGGGCTGTAATGGCTACCATAGCGATTGATTTCTCTGTTCCTATACTACAAACAAGGGACGAAGCAGACACGGCATCGCTGATTTACGTGATTGCAAAGCGTGAGCAAATGCCGAACAAAACGGAGGTGAATCCACATGGTAAGAAACCCTCGGCATCTTTAAGGGAGCAGCAGGAATATCTCATCTCTGCATTATCTAACATCGGTATTGTAACGACAAGGAATCTGCTAACACGATTTAAAACGGTAGAAGGCATTTTAACGGCGTCAAAGGAAGAATTGATGGAGGTGGAACACGTGGGTAAAAAGACCGCCGAACATATAAAAGAGGTCTTGTGTGCGGAATATAGCAGCTAAGGCGAAGGTGCAATTAATAAACCACAAGATTACATAAAAAAGAATAATTTCTGATAATCGGACGCAGATAATCAGGATTTTAAATATAATTTGAGGAAATAGTTTTCTGCGTAAATCTGCGTCCTAAATAGGGTGATATACTTTATATAGAACAAAAAATCTCGTGGAAATCTGTGTAATCTGGTGGTTAATAATTTCTTAAACCGTAAAAATTTTGTATTTCATGCTCTCTTCCATTATTTCCTCTTCTATTCGCTTTGCAATTATCTTCTCAGGATGATGAAGCCCTTTAACTCGTTTCGTGAGGTCTTCAAAACTGGAAAACTTCCCTTTCTCCCTCTCTTCCACTATCGCCCACATCAATTTCTTCCCTATCCCGGGCATCAAATCGAGTGTATGCAATCTCGTGGTGATTGATTTTGCTTCGTTGAACGCCCGTATGAATCTTTCTTCATCATCCGTTACCATTTTCTCCAGAATATAAGAAAGTTCTACCTTTGCCGTCTGTGTCAGTTCCGTATATCTCAATCGCTTGATTACATGGTCTATTACGTCTCGCTCCCCTTCTCCAATATATACGCGTTCATACACCGCCGGGGTTTTATCTTTCTTCGGTGAAAGTTCCATTAAGACGAACTTAGCCTCGCCAACAGCCTGAACAAGTGGTTTTTTCTGATATACCGGTCGAGAATCTTCGGGGTGCCCATAGGGCAAATAATCGAGGATATAAACATGCGTTTCCCGTTTCTTTTCCCCGCCACTTCCGCTCTCCCTCCCTTTCTCTATCCTACCCCTCTTTTCATACTCGTTTCCTCTCATCCCCTCTCCCCTCTAAAACTTTTTAGAAACTTTTTTTTTAAAAAAAAACCAAAAAATTCAAACTTTTTTGTTTTGTGTATCTCATTCATACTTGGCAACGCAATCAAGTATTTTTTCTATGTTTGCCTCTGTAAGTGTGAATCTCTCCTTCGCGTAGATTGCTCGAACCTCATTATTGCTCTTTGGCATCAGGTCAGCAATCCGAATGGCAATCTCCTCTTTTGTTTTCTCTAACTCCAGAAGCTCATTTACAAGCGCTCTTGACTCTTTAGCTCCGAGTTTGGCGAACTTTGTCGTATTCTCAACCGCTTTTCTTCGTTCGAACCGCATTTCATTCTCTTCCGCCGCCTCTTTCTCTTTCTCTTCCTTCTCCTTTTTCTTCACGCGCTCACGCTTCCCCGGTGCTGTCAAAATCTCCTTGGCTTCTGCGAGTGTCAAAGCAGATTCCTCGATTATATCCTTTACTATCATTTCTCTTACCTCTACCCCTACCCAGATGTTGCCGCCTTACCTTCTTCTACTTTTCGTTACCTATATTAAACTATAAGCAAAAAAGGAATAAAAAGCTTTTTGTTGTAATATATTCTATGGTTTCAGTAAACAGTAGGACAAGGAGGTATGGTGTAACTTATGGATAATTATAGGGTAAAGGACATAGACCTTGCAGAAGGCGGAAAAACGAGAATAGAATGGGTCAGTGGTAGAATGCCGGTTTTGAGCATGATAAGGGCGAGATACGAGCGTGAGAAGCCGTTAGAAGGTGTAAATGTGGTGGCATGTTTGCACGTCACGGTGGAGACGGCGAATCTTGCCTTAGCACTAAAAGCGGGGGGTGCGGAAGTTGCACTTACGGCTGCCAATCCGCTCTCTACGCAGGATGACATAGCTGCTGCTTTGGCTTCGCTTGGAATAAGAACATACGCATTCCGGGGACAGAGTAACGAGGAATATTACGAATGCCTGGATGAGGCACTCCGGATAGAACCTTCGGTAGTGCTTGACGATGGGGGCGATGCAACTACAAAGATTCACGCAGAGCACGAAGAACAGATGAAAAACATAATGGGCGGCTGTGAAGAGACGACCACGGGCGTGATAAGACTTCACGCAAGAGCGAAGGAGAACAAGCTGGGCTTCCCCTTTATCGCGGTTAACGATGCAGAGACGAAAATGATGTTTGATAACCGATACGGAACAGGGCAGTCCACAATTCATGGCGTGATGAATGCGACAAATATTCTCCTTGCAGGTAAGGTTGTCGTAGTAGCTGGCTACGGCTGGTGTGGGCGAGGAGTAGCGCTGAGGGCAAAAGGGCTGGGGTCATCCGTGGTAGTGGTGGAGGCGAACCCGCGGAAAGCATTAGAGGCGGTTATGGATGGATACAGGGCGATGCCAATGCGAGAAGCGGCAAAAATCGGCGACCTCTTTATCACTGCTACCGGCGATACGTCTGTTATACGCGGCGAGCATATCGAGTTGATGAAAGACGGCGCAATTCTCGCCAACACGGGTCATTTTAATGTCGAGATAAACACAAACGACCTGGAAGAGATGGCGGTGGCGAAAAACGAGGTAAAAGAGAACGTGGTTGAATATCGGATGACCGACGGCAGGAAGCTGTATCTGCTTTCCGAAGGCAGACTTGTGAACCTCGCTGCGGCATACGGGCATCCTCCAGAGGTAATGGACATGAGTTTCGCAAATCAGGCGTTGTGCGTGAGGTACATAGTAGAGAATCATGAGAAGCTTCGCAATGAGGTATATCCCGTACCGAAGGATATAGACGAGGAAGTGGCTCGATTGAAGCTGAAGTCAATGGGCGTGGAGACCGAGGAACTGACGGAAGAGCAGAAGAAATATCTCGGCTCGTGGGATTTTGGGACATAGGCAATAGCCACTAGCCACTAGGGGTTAGGCTAAGGTCCCTATTCCCTATTTAGGGATGAGAAGAAGAAAATGGAGAAGGTCGAAGGATTAAAGAAGAAATTAGAACAATAGGCTGGGCATAATAAAGGGCATGCGGGGAGTTTCAGGAAGGTAGCGAGAGAAACGGAAGAGATTGGACTCGTGGATGTCAGTAGGCGTTTGAGGGAAGCGGCAAAGAGCATGGAAGAAGCATCAGCACTGTTGGAAGCGGCGAGGGGTGAATTAGCTTGAACAAACAAACTTTGAGAAAACAGTTGAAGATGCAAAACATGTGGCTTATATCACTCTCGTTTCTACTTACCCCTTTTGGAAAGTTTGTCGAGATGAAAATCTCCTTTTCCGATTTTAGCAGTTGTCATGATTTTTCGATTGTGATTTCTTTTGTACGATCTCAAATTCTCAACTTCTCCCGGATTTTTTTTCTTTATTTTGCGAATAGAGCAGTTATATTAAATGTTTTTGACTGGAAAAGAAACAGAAAAGCTTTTAGGGGATAGATTTTAGCAGCTTAAGGGGTGGTGTCCGGAGCATCTTTGGGCTCCCTCGTGCTATCACAAAACTTTTAAGAAAAGTTTTATCAACAAACTTTTAGAAAAAGTTTGACCAAAAATGCTTCGCAATCAGTGGGACATGGATGGGAGGTGGTGGAGAAGTATATCTCAGAGCAAAAGGGTTATAATTACGAGAAAACAGATACCATGCCGGTGGTTGTAATAGATGAGGAAAAGGAAAAAGCGCTCGAAAACGGGTACATAACGCTTTATACTAAATTTTTTAAGGATGTGGTGTGTACATCACGAAAATGAGATGACGAGAAAAATCGAAACGCTTTTATATGCCTATGTCATACCTGTGATAATAGTGTAGTTTAAGTCATCGGCGGTCGTGCTTAAGAGGCTGTCCCATAATCCCATAATCAAACAGCTTTTCGATACTTTTATATGCTTTCAACCACATATAAACATTATGGCATTCATAAGAAGACTCCGCAACCAAAGTTGGCTATTTCCCCCGACTATAGCGGACTTAATCGAAGAAGACCACATTTGTAGACTTGTAGATGATGTAGTAGAAAATATAGACTTTAAAAGTATCGAAT
>JAUXHM010000130.1 GCA_030621535.1 Candidatus Methanophagales archaeon
GGCTTCCGCAGCAAATCTTTCGGTTATGATTATGATGGCAAATCCCTCCTTTGCTAATTCATCTAACATACGAGCAACGTCTTCTCCACCATCGGGGGGATACTCGTGCACTTCTTTTACGCCTGCGAGCCGGAAACCAGCAGCAGTCTCAGGGTCGCCAATTACCGCAATCATTCAAACTTTCTTAGAAAGAAAGTTTAATCAAAGAAACAAGTCTCTCTTCACTTTCTTTCATTTTACCTCCCTTTAAAAAGATTTTTCACGATCTCCTCTCTTAGGCTGGTGGAAAAACGTGCCATTCGCTGTTCAAAAGTATTGTTCACCTCTATCTTTTCGTCTTTTCCTCGTACTATAACTCCTCCTGCCGACCTTATCCGGTCATCCGATAATGATAAATGCACATCCACGCCCCCAGCGCTTATTTCATCAGCTATCTTGTTTAGCATATCAGGCGTCACAAAAGATGCATCGGCATCCTCATCGCTGAGTATCGCGTTCAATTCGCTATCCCTGCTTATACTTGTACTTGTACCACCACTCCCGGCGATTATACTCATCGAAGCATCCTTTATCAAGCCAGCCAGGATATTTGAATATGAATTACCTTTGAAACCTTCTTTTTTTACCTCGGTTATCCGCTTCATTGATTCCTCTAACACTTTCGCTATCAATCCCTCTTCTGATTGCCATTTGAGTTTTCTCGCATTTAATCGCGCGGCTCGAACCATTCGTTCGCGCTCTTCAACCCCTTTCCGTTCCTCAGCGTCAATAAAATTTTTCTTTTGCACTTCTATCTGAGCTTTCGCTTCTTCGAGCTTGAGCTTTGCTTTCTCCTTCGCGGCGCTAATTATTTGCGCCTCCTCCGAAACGGCTTCTTCCTTTATCTTCTCTACTATCTCTGTCGCGCCCAACTGAATCACCTCAAACCTAAAATTCTTTCTAACATGAGGTTTACCGTGCTACTGAACTTGGATTCTGCAGTTGCTTTCTGCTTCTCGACTTCCGCTGTGGCATCCCTCATTATCGCCTCCTCTTCCTTCTTGCCTTCCTGTGCATACTTATCAGAAATCTGGGCTTCTAAATCCTTTTCCGCCGCATGCGCCTTCTCCTTTAGCTGCTTCACTGCATCATCCGCGCCTTTTAATATTTCTGTAGCGCTGCCCTTAGCTTCTTCTATTAACTTCCTGCCCTCTTCTTCCCCTTCTCTTATCGCTTTAAGCGCTTCTACTGCCATTGTATTCTTCTATACAAACTTTATTTAAAAAGAAACTTTTTTACAAAGCAAAACTGCGTAAGCATATTTTTAGTAAAGGTTTTTGCTTGCAAAAAAGTTTGTTATGAAGGTCATATCCGTAATAGGGAAGAAGAAGTCAGGAAAAACATCTTTTATCGAGTATTTAATCCCTTATCTAAACGAATATGGTAAAGTGGGATGCATAAAACACGCGCATGAACTGAATTTGGATTTTGATACGCCCACCGCAAAAGATACAGACCGTTTCTTTAACGCCGGTGCAGAAGTTGTTATAGGCACGTCAGAGGAAAAGGCAATAAAAATTTGCCGCCGTGGTAAAACGGTGACGGAATTGCTAACTGAGATGGCGCAGTCGGGTGTTGATTTCGTGCTGGTTGAAGGGTTCAAGAGCAGCGACTTGCCGAAGATAACACTGAGCGAGTTTTTAGATGAAGATTTAGTCAGCAACATAATAAAAAAAGTGGACTTGCCGACGGATTCTGAAGACCGAGAAGAAACGATAAAAGAGATAGTCAACCTTATTCTTTCGCTTGACGACTACTAACAACTTTTTTACCTTCGGTAAAAACCTTGACTAAAAATATTCTATTATTATTTTTTCTTTTAGTACAGGTTTTCTTTTTTGTAAAAAAAGAAAAAGTGTATGAACGCGAAAATAAGCTTCTCATGTGTTGATGCCACCAGCAACCCTGTGGACTGGATGTACAGGTTAGAAGACGCAGGTTTTCAGGGCTGGGAAATAGTGGGTGAAGGACAGCAAAAGGCAGAAGGCGGATTTAGAGAACGAGTGAAGGAAATATACGAAACAACGAATCTTGTTCTTTCCTTACACGCCCCCCTCTCGGATATAAACATTGCGAGTGTAAACAGAGGGATACGGAGCGAGAGCATAAGGCAGATAAAAGAGAGTATCGAGAACACATACGAGTTCGTTGAACATATATGCGTGGTGCATCCGGGTATTTTATCGCCATTATCCATACAGACGCCGGAAAAGGCGATTCAGAAGGCGATTGAAGGTCTAACGGCACTTTGCGAGTTTGCTGCTGAACGCGGATTGCAAATAGCGGTGGAGAATCTACCATCGATAAATATGATGCTGGGTAGGTATCCGGATGAACTCATTCAAATAGTGCGAGGTGTGAACAGAGACAATCTTGGGATATGTCTGGACGTTGCGCATGCGAACACGACAAAGACGCTGGATAAATTCTTGAATATCCGTGATAAGGCAGAGGATATGGAGATAATACATCTTCATGCGAGCGATAACTTCGGCGCAGATGACCTGCATTTGCCGCTGGGAAAGGGGAACCTGGACTGGAAGAGGGTGTCAAGCGGGATTGAGGATTATGGGTATGAAGGGCGGATGGTGATGGAATTATACACAATAGAAGACGGAATAGCGAGTTTGGAGTTCATCAACAACCTTTCTTTAAGATGATGTTTCTATTTTTCTTAAGCACCACCCTAAATTTCATTTTTAAATTGGCAAAACTTTCCAAAAATGCGCATGGGTTGGCTAAACAATACAAGCAAAAGGATTTGGAAGCACAAGAAGAGCTGAAGGAAGTGGAGGGGAAAATTGATAAAATTGTGGCGGAACTTTATGGGATTACGGATGAGGAGTTGGAAGAGGTGAGGAAGACGTTGAGGGGGTTAAAGGGAGAATGATAATGAGCGATAGGTTTTATATATGTTCACGTTCATACTAAAATCGTGATTGAGATGTTCCGTGCAGGATGGATATGCGAACATGAGTTGGGGTATACCGAAGTTAGGCGAAACGGCGTTACAAAGGAGAGAGTAAAATGAAATGTCCTCATTGTGCAGTGGAAATTCATGCAGAAGCCGAGTGGAAATATCTTGGAAAAGATGCTGAAGGTCAGTGGTGTATTGAAGAATATTTATGCCCAAACCCTGATTGTAATAAGCTGATATGTTATTTGGTGATGGGAAGCCAAGAAATTACTTTGCACGGCAGATTTAGTGGTTTTCACGGAATACAAAAGCGTTTTTTAGTTCATCCTAAGGGCTCAAATCGTCCTCCTGTACCTCCTCAAGTCCCCCAAAAATTAGCCGATGACTACGTGGAAGCGTGTATAGTATTACCTGATAGCCCTAAAGCAAGCGCAGCCTTAAGTCGTCGTTGTCTTCAAAACTTATTAAGGGAAGTAGCTAAGGTTAAACCCGGAAATCTTGCGGATGAAATCCAACAGGTTATAGATAGTAGGATACCCTCCTATCTTGTTGAAGTAATTGACGCAGTGCGAAATATTGGCAATTTTGCCGCTCACCCT
>JAUXHM010000052.1 GCA_030621535.1 Candidatus Methanophagales archaeon
TGTGTTAATCTCGTGGTTTATTAATTGCAATTTGTTACTTCGTTCGTAGGCGAAGCAAAGGCACAGGGATACTCCCATCGTGGACTGCGGTAGCAACCAGAGCGCCTTTTACGCCTAACCTTCGCATCTTATCTACATCTTCACAACCGCTAACGCCGCCACCACACAGAATGTTATGTTCCGATACATCAACGGCACGAGCGAGGAAATCGAAGTCTATTCCGCTTTTTGTTCCTACTCTATCCAGTTCCAGCACGATTACATCCCGTACGCCGCGATACTCGTTCAACTCGTTTAGTAGCAGCAGCGGGTCCGTCTGCACGTGTTTATCCTTCGTCAGCACTTGTTTATTGAAAAGGTCAACGCTTACACTTACGTTTATGTCTGAATTATCATTTTTCGATACCACGTCAATCAATTCCATAGACGCCGTTTCTGTTCCTAAAATGATACTATCGGCTATTCCCGCTTCAGCAGCTTCTTCCAGATCGGCTACCGTTTTTACACCATAATCTACCATTATTCTCGCTTTTCTGTTATTATCCCTTATCTCCTTTATTATCCCTTTATTAGAACCCGTGCCCATAAGCCTGTTCAGGTCAGCGATATAAACATCCGCAGGTTTTAGCTCTTCCATGATACGGACAGGGTCAGAGGAGCCAACGATAGAACTGAAGAGATGAACTGGCTCGTATTTCTCTCGCTCTCCTCTCTTCGCATGCACTACTACACCGTCGAGCAAATCCAGCACAAAAATCAGTCTGAAGTTCATTTATGTTTAATTAAACTTTGTTGTTTTATTTATTTAGAAGAATGCGAATAGAAAGAGCCCGAGGGACACGGGATTTCTTGCCTGAGGAGATGTGGAAGAGACGAACAATGGAAGCGCGGATGCGAGACATCGCAGAGAAATGGGGCTATGGAGAGATACAAACACCCAGTTTTGAGCGCTCTGAACTGTTCACGGTTAAATCAGGCGAGGGAATCCTGAAGGAAATGTATGAATTCCGCGACAAGGGCGGCAGACATTTAGCACTGCGACCTGAACTTACCGCCCCGGTGATAAGAATGTACGTTAATGAGCTGAAGATGGCGCCGAAACCGACGAAGGTTTATTATTTCGGCAATTGCTTCAGGTATGAAGAGCCGCAGAAGTCGCGTTACCGTGAGTTCTGGCAGTTCGGCGCCGAGATAATTGGGTCTGACCGACCAGAGGCGCAAGCGGAAATAATAGCACTTGCTTACCATATCTTGGAGTCTTTAGGCATACACATAAAGGCAGAGCTGTACGTGGGTCATGTAGGTCTGATAAGAGAAGTATTACGAGCTGCAAATGTTGAGGCGGACAAGATAAACGGCGTGATGAGGTTGGTAGACAAAGGAGAAAGAGAAGAGGTAATCGAGCTTTTGCGTGAGACGGGTGCAAAAGAGGACTTGATTGATGATTTGATAAGCCTGGTGGATTTAAAGGTAAAGGTAAAAGGTAAGGATGCACTAAAGGAAGCACGTGAGCGCGAAATAATTGTTTCTGACAGCGATGCGGCGAAGGAATTGGAGATGCTGCTACAAATCCTTGATTATTACGGCGTTGTATATACTTTAAACCCTGGAATAGCCCGTGGTCTGGATTATTACACGGGAATGGTATTTGAAATATACGAAACAGGAGGCAGGTTAGGCGCACAGAATCAGATATGCGGTGGCGGTTCCTATCGGCTGGCTACTTTGTTTGGCGGTGATGACACGCCTTCTACGGGTTTTGCTTTTGGCTTTGATCGATTAGCAGAACTATTCCCGCAAGAAACATCGGATTTGAAGCGAGGGGGCGTAGTAGCGGTAGCGGTGGTGGTAGTGCCGATACGAGAAAAAAATGCAGACTCGGCAGATGTAGTTGAAGAGGCGATAAAAATAGCGTCCAGACTGAGAGAACACATTCCCACGTATATAGACGTGATGAGCAGGAATCTGAGCGCTCAGTTATCTTATGCCAATGCCCTTAATGCTTCGTTTGCCGTGCTTGTGGGCAAAACCGAAATAAAAGAAGGGAAAGTAACAGTGAGAAATTTAGAGACGGGAGAGCAAGAGAAAATAGGCGTAGAGGAATGCGTCAAAAAGATAACGAAAATTATTAACCACAAGATTATTCTTTAAGAAAGAAAGCTTTACCAAATAAACAGTTTTTTAAATAAACTTGTTTTTGTTTTTTCTTTTAGCACAGGTTTTCTTTTTTTTTAAAAAAAAAAGTGTTGTGTTAATCTCGTGGTTCATTATTTGCAATTTATTATTGGAATGACTATAGGTTTATTTTTACAGTACTTTCACATCCCCTACTTTTATCCCTCTCGCCCGCTCCACGACTTCACCCACGATTTTGCCCCCTGTTATCTGGATAGCTTCCTGCTCCTCGCTTTTCGGAATTACTACCGCGAAGCCCATACCCATATTGAACGTTTTATACATCTCCTGAGCCGTTATGTCGCCTTTCTCCTGTATAACCTGAAATATGTCATTCGCCACTAAAGGGTCGTGGATGTCGAAGCCGAGGTCCGTGATTCTTCGCAGTTTCAGAAACCCACTGCCCGTTATATGTGCCAAACCATGCACTTCACACTTTTCCAGCAGCTCTAAAACCTCTGTATATATCCTCGTTGGCGTGAGTAACTCTTCGCCTATGCTTATCGAAGGATTGTACTCAAAAGGAGAATTGTAATCCAACCCTGCGGCTTCTATTACTTTCCTCGCAAGTGTTAACCCATTGCTGTGTATTCCCGAACTTTTCAGCCCCAGAACCAGATCGCCTATTTCTATCTTTTCGCCTCGTATTACCCTGTCCTTTGAAACATATCCTACGCAAGTTCCAGAAAGGTCTAAATCGTTTACCACTTCGGGTAGTATCGCCGTTTCACCACCCACGATAGAAATATCAGAGATTCTCGCTCCTTCTTCTAATCCCTTACCTATTTCCGCGGCAACCCTCTCCTCTGGCTTTTCCATCGCGAGATAATCAACAAACGCAATGGGCGTTGCCCCTACACAGTAAACATCGTTGACATTCATCGCGATGCAGTCTATACCTAAGGTATCCCATTTGTTTAGCTTAGCAGCAATCAGGACTTTCGACCCGACACCATCGGTAGAAATAGCGAGCAGATGCTGCGTATCAAAAGGGAGTTCAAAAAGGCCCGAGAAACCTTTTAGCTCTTTTACCCGGGTCATCTCCGCGGATAGCGCCTTTACAACTCCTTGCTCTTTTTTTATGTCCACGCCTGCTTTTGCGTATGTCCACGGCATAGAAAAGAAAAAGTAGTTGAGGTATATTAAAGTATAACTTCTACCTATTTAGGACGCAGATTTAGCGGATTTACGCAGAAAACTATCCCCTCAAATTATCAAATGCCTTACGTTTTTTAAAATCCTGATTATCTGCGTTCATCTGCGTCCGATTATCAAAAATTATTCTTTCTTGTGTCTCACACCCGCTTTTATACGCTTGACATTGCTCATCGCTCCGGCAACTGCTTCCTCTCTGCTATCGCCAATCCCTATTCCAGTGGCAATGGGTTCTCCCTGCTTTACAATTCTGCCTTTTTCCGGAATGTCCACTATTCCTTGCACACCCATATCTAAATTCCCCATCACTACCCCTTCTTGTCTTGCAAACACAATCGTTTTTGCAGCATATCTTTTCGCTTCCACTCGTTCCACGAGTAAATCCCCTCTTACCGCTTTCATAGACGCATCAACTAAATTCAAATTTAGACCTGTAGAAAGCTCAACGGTGTCCAGGCTTCCTTGAAACCGCGGGTTCACTTCTATTACGAAAGGTTCATCGTCAGTAACAACAAAATCAATCCCGTTAGAGCCTACCAGCCCTAATTCAGTCGTTAAGAACTCTGCAATTTCACACAACCGCTCTGAAGATTTTGTTACAAACGGTGAGATGTTTCCGCAGTAGGCAAAGGGTCCGGGAGCGTAAACCGAATCCAGACCTATCAACTGCTCATTCACGGATACCGAAATTGCCTCATGCTCGGTTGAAATGAGCGATACAGAGGCATGCGTTCCATTTATGTATTCCTGGAATAAGAAATCAGGAAAAAGTTTAGCCCAGCGAATCAACTCCTTTTCATCAATACAAAAGAAATTAGCCGTTCCCCCTCCGCCATAAACGGGTTTTGCCACCACGGGATAGTGAATGTCTTTCAGTTTCGCTTTTTCTTTTTCTTCCGCTATTTCTCTGCCCGTATAGCTAAGAGGATGCGGAATGCCTAAATCGTCTAATCGCGATGAAAGCCATGCTTTATTCGATACTTCTCTCGTCTTCTCCGGTGTGTTCCCCACTATCTTTTTCCTATCCTTAACCGTTAAGAACCCAAAATCCGCACTCTCAAACCCGGAGCCTATAATTATACCGTCAGCTTCTTCTATCTCCGCTTTAAGGTGTTTGACGTCGGCGTGAAGCTGAAGCGGATTCAGAGGGAAATATCTGGTGGCACATTTCCTCGTATCTACATCGCCAAAAGCATCGGCAGCATACATCTCATAGCCCGCCCTGCTGCCGGAGCATACGATATGCCTGACGGAATATCCGATTGCCAATATTTTTCTTGTTTGGTGCATGTGGCGTGTGTGTGAAAACAAAGGACTATTTAGTAGGAACATAAAAATTATAAAAGTTATATTTTCATACCAAATAAAATATACTGTTCGTACAATAGATGGAGATAAAGAAATGGCGTATTTCAAGAGCGAAGCGCAAAGACCAAATTTCATACAACAGGAAGAGGAAATATTGGAGCTGTGGGACAGAAATAAGACATTTGGGCACAGTGTAGACCGCAGAGAAGGTTGTGAGAAGTTCATTTTTGTCGAAGGTCCACCAACTGCGAATGGACTCCCGCATCCCGGGCATATCCTTACAAGGGTTGTGAAAGACCTCGTGCTGCGATACAAAACGATGTGTGGCTTCTATGTGGAAAGAAAAGCAGGCTGGGACACGCATGGTCTGCCGGTGGAGATAGAAGTGGAGAAGGAACTGGGAGTAAACAGCAAGCGTGAGATAGAGGAGTACGGGGTAGAGAAATTCAACCGCAAATGCAAGGACTCGGTATTCCGATATGAAAAAGAATGGGTGAATGCCACGAAGCGAGTGGGGTTCTGGATAGATATGGATTCCCCCTACGTAACCTCGGATAACGAATACATAGAATCGGTCTGGTGGTCGTTAAAAGAGATATGGAAAAAGGGCTTGCTTTATCGGGGGCATAAAGTCGTGCCCTACTGCCCGAGGTGTGAGACCACGCTGAGCAGTCATGAAGTAGCACAGGGCTATAAGGAGGTGGAGGACCCTTCGATATACGTGAAGTTCAAGCTGAGACAAGCAAAAGAACAGGAACAAGAGCAAGAGCCCGTTTTTATGCTCGCATGGACTACAACTCCCTGGACTTTGTTCGGCAATATCGCACTCGCAGTTCATCCTGAACATACCTACGTGAAGGTAAAGACCGGCGAAGAGATTTTGATTCTTGCTGAATCGCGGTTAGGTACTCTGGAAGGTGAATACAAGATAACCGAGCGATTAAGAGGTAATGATTTAGAAGGTAAAGAGTATGAACAGCTTTTTGACGTGCCTGTAAAGGGGAAATCACATCAGGTAATCACTGCCGATTTCGTCACGTTAGACGAAGGTACGGGCGTCGTTCATATCGCACCCGCATTTGGTGAAGACGATTACGGGGTGTGCAAGGAGAAAGGACTTGGTTTTTCGCAGCCCGTGAACAGCAAAGGTCGGTTTACGAGTGAGGTCCCGTTTCTGGATTTGGAAGGTGTTTTCGTAAAGGGTGCGGATAAGCGCATAATAGAAATGCTGGAGCAGCGTGGCATCCTGTACAGAGAGAGCACGCATTTGCACTCGTATCCTTTCTGCTGGCGTTGTGGTTCGCCTCTTTTGTATTACGCCCGCGAATCGTGGTTTATCGGTATGAAATCGCTGCGTGATAACCTGCTTGCAAACAATGAAAAGATAAACTGGTATCCCTCGCACTTAAAGTATGGGAGATTCGGGAACTTCCTGGAGAATATTGAGGATTGGGCGCTCAGCCGAGAGCGGTTCTGGGGCACACCACTGAATATGTGGGTATGTGAAAAATGCGGGGCGGAAACATGTGTTGGAAGCATAGAGGAACTGAAGGAAAGAGCAAAGAATTTTCCTTTTCCTCAAGAATCAGACGCAAACCTCGACCTGCACCGGCCATACATTGATGATGTGTTACTAAAGTGTGAAGAATGCGGAGGAGAAATGAGAAGGGTAAAGGACGTGATAGATTGCTGGTACGATTCGGGCTCTGCTCCTTTTGCTCAGTGGCATTACCCGTTTGAGACGGAAAAGTTCAAGCAGAATTTCCCTGCTTCTTTTATTACCGAAGCGATAGACCAGACCCGTGGTTGGTTCTATTCTTTGCTTGGCGTCTCAACAGCTATTTTCGATGTCCCGCCTTATCTTAACGTGCTCTCACTGGGTCATATACTGGATGAAAAGGGCGTGAAGATGAGTAAGAGCAAGGGAAACGTGGTTGACATAACTTCTATATTCAATAAAGAAGGTGCCGGTGCAGATGCGCTGAGATGGTATTTATTCACCGTAGGTCCCCCATGGGAAGACATACGGTTCTCGGAACCTGCGATAGCGGAGCGGCAAAAGAAGTCATTGAACACGCTTTGGAATTCATATTTCTTCTTCATCACGTACGCAACCATAGACAAATTCAACCCGAATGCGAAGAAGATCCCGGTGGATAAAAGAAGCGCAATGGACAGATGGATAATGTCAAGATTGAACTCAACGATAAAAGGCGTGATTGGGGCACTCGAACGGTTTGAAATACATCTTGCCGGGAGGAGAATAGAAGATTTCGTGGTGAACGACCTGAGCAACTGGTACATAAGGCGGTCAAGGCGGCGGTTCTGGGTCACCGAGGAGAATTTTGATAAGGATTGTGCATACTTGACACTGTACGAGGTGCTTGTCGCTTTATGCAAATTGCTCGCGCCTTTTGTGCCTTTCATCACTGAACATATCTATCAGAACATCGTAAGAACGATTTCGGAAGACGCGCTTGAGAGTGTGCATCTTTGCGATTATCCTTCTCCCGACGAATCGCTTGTAGAACAGGAATTAGAGGATTCAATGGATTTAGTTGCCCGATTAGTCGAAGCGGGCAGACGAGCGAGAGCAGA
>JAUXHM010000119.1 GCA_030621535.1 Candidatus Methanophagales archaeon
TTTAACGTTAAACTCTAGCTCAAATCCATCCTCATTGAAATTCACAAAAATGGTATATATAAAATAATATGCGTGGAATATATTTATGGAAATGCGATTAATCATCAAAAAGAAACCAAGTGAAATTTTAAAGCAGGATACGGTTTCACTCTTCTTCAATAGCCTGCCTTACACTCACATATTTCTTTTCGTATGCGTCAAGTGTATGCCGATGAACATTGAGTTTCCTCGCTATGGATGCTTTTATACCAGCGCTACCTCTTACTGCCTTTATTATTTTTTCTGTGGTTAATTTTTCAGTTTTTACCATTCCTATGTCCATTTATGTCCGTTTATACCCGTTTATACCGTCCTGTGCAATTCTTTTACAAAGAAAGGTATTTCACTTAGCCTATTCCTTTTGTTCGCTCTTCATGGCTCTCCCGGGTGTATATTTTTATCGGCGGTATCTGCTTGACGGACACGTCCAGCGCGGTCTTCTCGTTCCAGTCGTATATGAGCATGAAGAAGAGCTTCGCCGCCTGCACGTCACCCGTGATCGCCTTATTCCGCAAGCCCATAAGCACATCATTGCCGAATATCCTGAACGGCTGCACCAACTCCGCAAGGTCTATTCTGTTAAGATGCCTGCTAACCGTGTCACGAGATATGCCGCATAGCTTTGCCACCTTCTCTTGCGTGGGTATCCGCTTCTCGGCTTTTATGATGTCCACGTATGCGTTCTTTATCTTCTGGTCCGTCAAGATATAGTCCTTTCTCATCCTATCTCATGCGACATTTTGCGACATTTCTTTGGTGCTACTTCTGACCCTTTCATATTTGCGTTCTGTGCGATTATTTGAGTTACATCCTTAATTTAAGACATTCACTCATCTTCATCGTAATTTGCTGAACGAAACACGATCCTAATTTCTTCGCTTTCTTTATCACTCAATTCTGTGCGTCCCGTATATCCTCTCGTTTTCCCCTTTCTGCTGAGAAACCACTTACTTATATCAATATTGCCTTCCATAATTTTAACGAACAGGTTGCTTTCGGCTTTGTCAAGCGCCCTATTCAATTCGTTCTGGATGGCTTGTCTGACACGCGGGTATTTATTCTCGTAACGGTCAATGGTATGGCGATGCACACCCAGTTTATTAGAAATCGTGGTTTTAATCCCGCCACTAGCCTTAACCGCCTCCACTATCTGCTTTACCGAATGTTCCTCTCTGCGTCCCATATTTAGTGTCCAATAATGTCCATATTTATTAATACGCTTTCTGTTTTTAAATAGTTTTATTTCATTGATAATGCTTCTTCCATGCTTATCGGGCTATCAAAATTGCCAAAAACTATGATACCAATTTACTACCAAAATGTAACTTTTTTGTTAAATTGCGGAGGTTTTACCGCACTTTTACCGCACTTTTACCCTCAAAAGATGACAACCAACTGACAACCGTTTGCATACCAAAGTAAGTAAACTGCTATTTTTTTCCCATAAGTCAAACCGCTTTCGGCTTTCGATATTGCTTCTGTTTCCATTTTACCGCTTATCCTCCAGCTTTACTTTACCTTTATTAATTAGTTAAATACCACATACAACCTTATAAAATTTCCTCATCCTCCAATCTCTTTCGTACCTCTGCACTTTGCTTAATCTGGAACTCAGCGCAGTTCGCTTGGTGCATTATTAACTCTTCCACCGTGCCGAAGACCGCACCACATACGCATTTATACTTCTTTGTCCCTTCCTCTTCTAATAAACTCGGTTTACCTCGGATACCAATTTTACCTTCATCCTTTTTCGTTTTAGTGTCCTCTGGTGTTTCTATTTTGTCGTTTTTTATCTCGGTGTTCTCGGAAAACCCCCTGAGATACAACTCAATACCAGTTATAGGGTCGACAATTTTAGTATTGATATTGATATAACCCATACCCTTTTCCGAGTTACCGAGATGAGATTTTCCATAAACCAGCCTCATACATTCATCTAAAACATCTTTAGGCTCTTTTAAATTCTGCATCCGAGTTATGCCGATTTCGGAAGGGTTTGTTAACTCACTTTTAATAAAATATTCGTTTTCCTTACCCCTTTTGCTTTTTGCGAAGTATCCCTTGTCGGTTATGCTTTTTGCGAGGCGATAGCATGTGTCAGAAGGAAACCTAAGCACCATAGAGATTTGCTTTACAGTAACACCATTCGATATATTTTTTCTATCCTCTTCATTTGCCTTAATACAATCCGCTTTGTTTTTCGGCTCCAGTTTTTTTACTACATCGTAAACATCACGTTCCTTCACTGTCAGTTCACTTACGGTTTCCAATATTGCAGCCTTGCCTATCCGCATCGCTATGAATAGGTCTATAACATCCGCTGCGTCCCTATACTCCTCGGGTTTCTGGTATCGCCTCAGGATAGCTATTTTTTGTATAAGCTCACAAACCTTTTCCGGACTTCTCCGAGATTCACTTCGTTTCAAATCAAAAAGAACACCGAGTTTAGGAGCGTATGGTATCTTAACAAAACCGGGTATATCGTTACAATCTGTAAGTAGATCAAAAGCACAGTTCCATATCTCTATCTCTTCCTCGCTAAGTATTTTCCGTTTCTCTACAAAATCCTTTAGTTTCTCAGGCACTACTTTTTCCGTTAATTCATGGCTATCGTCAGTTTGAAAAAGCCACCCTCCGCTTTCCAACGCACCGTCAAAGGTTACATCATTGGTGGTGATAACGATAGTCTTTATTCCGACTTTCTGCGTTTCCGTTTCCATCAATCCCGTTTCTTTACTTTTATATGCGTATTCGAACTCAAATCCGCCGTCATCTGCCCGCATAAACCTCATTTGTCTTCCTTTTTCACCGCTTAAATCGGCTTCAGGTAGATACAATATGTCAACATCCGTTATGTCTTTGGAATATCGAAGACCGGCAGCCGTCAGATAGCCACGTCTTACGTAGCGAGCGCCAATTAAGCGAAACAACATTTTTACCAGCGTGTCCTTTACTGTGGCATAACTGCCAAAAACAAAGTTTATGGTATCCCGGTTCATCCTCGCCGCTGCAATATTAACGGCCAGATGGCGCTTTGTTTCTTCTTCGCCAATAATGTAACGAACCCGGTTAATTCCCGGCATGTACATCCCCGTTTCCAAATCCCGCCCAAACTGAAAGAGAAACGCCGGGTTGTTTACCAAAGACCGCGCTTTTTGCTTTGTATCCTCGCTATATTCTTTTTTCTCTTCTACTTTTTCTTTCTCTTCCTTCGGTGCCTTGCTCTTCTTCTTCTTGTGCTCTTCTCGCTTGTGTATTTCCTCGATAATGCCTAAAATCTCTTCTTTTACGTCCACCCGTGTGCATTCCTTAAGGGTGCCATTAACCGAGCATAGCGCATCCCATACCGCTTCTTTTCCATCTTTGCAGGTGTCTTCGTATGTCGCGATAAAACTATCAATATACCGCGTGCCTGCATAAGTTCCCGTCAATTCCTCCAGATCTGTCTTCAATTCTAAAATACTTTTATTAATATAAGGCGTATTATTAACCATGTGGATCCTCTTTTATCGGCGGGTTCGCTGCGTGCGTTTGTTTTGGTGCAGAAGTTGGCGCTTCTGTGCCTTCTTTCTTTTTCTCTCTCATTTTTTATTTCTCGCCCTCCCGGACTTTCGCTAAAAGTGATTTTAGCTCCTCCGGGTCTTTGCCTCCCCCTTTCGGATTCTCCGAGATTAACCCGTCCAGTATTCCGCACCAGCCCGGTAAGGCTCTATTTTGCTTCACTATGCATCTCCTCCATTTGAAGCACTAACTGCCTTTCTCC